>NZ_JANEWM010000029.1:0-56100 GCF_028069825.1 Citrobacter sp. Igbk 14 | reverse complement strand
AGTTTTGTTAATATTTATTTATAATGAATAGTTAAGATGTATGGCATTATATTTAATTATTCATTCTCGAAAATTCCATAGCTAACCGCATTCACGTCGTGCTTGCTGTTAAGTCCAGTCTATGGGATTAGCTGATCACACGTAAACGGTGCCGGAGTGGTCGCTGGAGGCTCTCGCGCTGCAATGTGCTGTTGATGGTGGAATGGCAAGCGATGAGCAACTTAATCTAAACGACTGATATTAAATAAATCTTATATTTTACAATTATGTAAAAATTCTGATAGTATACCCCCCTATAGTATCTGGAGGGCGCATGCCACATTCACCTGAAGATAAGAAACGCATTCTCACCCGTGTACGCCGTATCCGCGGCCAGGTTGATGCACTTGAGCGCGCGCTGGAGTCCGGTGAGCCGTGTCTGGCAATCCTGCAACAAATTGCCGCCGTGCGCGGTGCATCCAATGGCCTGATGGGCGAAATGGTTGAGATCCACCTGAAAGATGAACTGGTCAGCGGGGATACAACCCCAGACCAGCGTGCTGTGCGCATGGCTGAAATCGGCCATCTTCTGCGCGCTTATCTAAAATAACACCATCACCTCGCAATAATGGGAAGAGACAAATGAAATCACGTGCAGCAGTTGCATTCGGCCCCGGTCAGCCGTTAAAAATTGTCGAAATCGACGTCGCACCGCCAAAGAAAGGTGAAGTGCTGGTTAAAATTACCCACACAGGCGTGTGCCATACTGACGCTTTTACGCTCTCTGGCGACGATCCGGAAGGTGTGTTTCCGGCGGTACTCGGCCATGAAGGCGGGGGTATCGTGGTTGAAGTGGGTGAGGGCGTCACCAGTCTGAAACCGGGTGACCATGTCATCCCGCTGTACACGGCAGAATGTGGTGAGTGTAAGTTCTGTAAGTCTGGCAAAACTAACTTGTGTCAGGCCGTACGTGCTACCCAGGGCAAAGGCCTGATGCCGGATGGCACTACGCGTTTCTCATATAATGGCGAACCTATCTATCACTATATGGGTACCAGTACCTTCAGTGAATACACCGTTTGCGCAGAGATCTCGCTGGCGAAGGTTAACCCGCAAGCGCCGCTGGATAAAGTGTGTCTGCTGGGCTGTGGCGTAACCACCGGGATCGGGGCAGTACATAACACGGCGAAAGTGAAAGAAGGCGATACTGTGGCCGTATTTGGCCTGGGCGGCATTGGTCTGGCAGTGATCCAGGGGGCAGTACAGGCGAAAGCTGGGCGTATTCTGGCGGTTGATACTAACCCGGAAAAATTCAAGCTGGCGGGTGAAATGGGCGCGACCGACTTCATCAACCCGAATGATTACGATAAACCGATTCAGGATGTGATTGTTGAGCTTACCGACGGTGGTGTGGACTTCAGCTTTGAATGCACTGGTAACGTAAATGTAATGCGTGCGGCGCTGGAATGCTGTCATAAAGGATGGGGTGAAAGCATCATCATTGGTGTGGCCGGTGCGGGACAGGAAATAAAAACCCGTCCGTTCCAACTGGTAACCGGACGCGTGTGGCGCGGGTCGGCGTTTGGTGGTGTGAAAGGGCGTACGCAGCTGCCTGGAATGGTTGAAGATGCGATGAGCGGGAAAATCCAGTTGGACCCGTTTATTACCCATCGCTTACCGCTGGAGCAGATCAACGAAGCGTTTGATTTAATGCATCAGGGTAAGTCCATTCGTACCGTTATCCACTTTGGCGATAACTGATTCATTGGCCAGCGGAATTTACCGCTGGCACTTTCCTGAATTTCTTTGAATGATGTTGTGAAAGTGTGACGAATCTTGCGCTTTTCACGGTAAGCAAACTTTATGAATTGCCGATGACTATCTAATGGGCGTGTTTTCACGCATAAACCCTACAAGAGAGTCGACGGTCATGGACAATACAATATCGATGCAAGCCCAGAATAAACTGGGCTTTCTGCATCAAATCAGACTGGTTCCGCTGTTTTCCTCCATTCTCGGTGGCATCCTTCTGCTGTTTGCTTTGAGTTCCGGGCTGGCAAGCTATTTTCTTATGCAGGCCGATCGCGATCAGCGCGATGTGACCGATGAGATTCAGGTCAGGATGGGGTTATCTAACAGTTCTAATCACCTACGTACAGCCCGTATCAATATGATCCACGCCGGCGCAGCGAGTCGCATTGCTGAAATGGACGATATGAAGGCCAATATTGCAGAAGCGGAAAAACGCATTAAGCAATCTCAGGATGGTTTCACTGCCTATATGTCTCGCGTGGTGAAAACGTCGGAGGACGAAGCCTTAGACGCTGAACTGAGCGCCAGTTTCAAAGCATACATCGACGGTCTGCAGCCGATGCTGAAATATGCCAGAAACGGGATGTTTGAAGCGATTATCAACCATGAAAATGAGCACGCCAGGCCGCTGGATACGGCTTACAACAAGGTGCTGCTGAAGGCCATAGAAATTCGTACTTCAAGAGCCAACCAGCTCAGCGAGCAGGCCCACCATCGTACCCAAATCGGCATGGCCTTTATGCTGGGTGCATTTATTCTGGCACTGGTGCTAACCGTGATGACGTTTGTTGTCCTGCGTCGTACCGTGATTCATCCACTGTTGCGCGCGGCCCAGCGTATTGAGCAAATTTCTGTGGGCGATCTGACCATGCAGGATGAACCAACCGGGCGCAGTGAGATTGGTCGTCTGAGTCGCCATCTTCAGACGATGCAACATTCACTGGAGAAAACCGTAGGCACGGTACGTCAGGGGGCGGAAGAAATCTATCGCGGCACCAGTGAAATCTCGGCGGGTAATACGGATCTGTCATCACGTACCGAAGAACAGGCCGCGGCGATTGAACAAACGGCGGCCAGTATGGAAGAACTGACTGCTACGGTGAAACAAAACGCGGACAACGCACACCATGCCAGTAAACTGGCGGAAGATGCCTCCGGCAAAGCCAGTCGCGGTGGGCAGATGGTCTCTGGCGTGGTGAAAACCATGGGGAATATCTCGACCAGCTCGAAAAAAATCTCTGAAATTACCGCTGTCATCAATAGCATTGCCTTTCAGACCAATATTCTGGCGCTGAATGCGGCGGTGGAAGCGGCGCGAGCAGGAGAGCAAGGGCGTGGATTTGCCGTCGTCGCCAGTGAAGTTCGCACGTTGGCAAGCCGCAGCGCCCAGGCAGCGAAAGAGATTGAAGGATTGATCAGTGAGTCAGTGCGGTTGATTGACCAGGGGTCCGGTGAGGTTGTGGCTGCGGGTAATACCATGACGGATATTGTCGATGCGGTAAAACGTGTCACCGATATTATGCTGGAAATTGCAGCGGCCTCTGATGAACAGAGCCGGGGTATCGTGCAGGTAAGCCAGGCGATTTCAGAGATGGATAAAGTGACGCAGCAGAACGCCTCACTGGTCGAAGAAGCCTCGGCTGCAGCGGCCTCCCTGGAAGAACAGGCTGCGCGTTTAACGGAGGCGGTCGGTATATTCCGCTTACAGGGTGCCAGTGCTGTAAAGCGCGTGCCATTTGCCAAAAACTCGGGACATGCGCTGCCGCAGACTGCGGGAACCAGCGGTGATAACTGGGAAACATTTTAATGAAATAAGGGACCGAATGGTCCCTTATTTTTTACCTCAGAATGGTACGGTTTTGCGTATTGCGGCAATGAGGACTTGCGCTGCGGAGGGTAATTGCACGTCCACGCGGGTAAGTATCCCAATGGGCTCTCCCGCACCATGCGTAGGTACCGGTAATGACACCAGCGTTGCCTGGCGTAAATCTTCCCGCACTGCGCCTGAAGGCACAAACCAAACATAGTCGTAATCCACCGTCAGTTGCCGGGAAAGCGATGCTGACAGCGTTTCGATACATCCAGAGGGCATTTTACAGCCCTGGCTTTGCAGCAAGGCTTCCGCGTGCTGTCGTGGGGCTGTCCCTTTGGGGGACACCACGACAGGCCATTCCATTACCCGACTCAGTGTGATGGTCTCTTGCAACAGCGGGTGATTAGGTCGCACAACCAGCTTGAGCGATTCGAGAAATAACAGTTCGTAGTTCAGACCAACCATCAATTCCGGATCGGCCATACGGCCAATACCGAGGTCGATCTCCCCGGATTTTAAGCCAGCCAGAATCATGGGATTACTCATGGTGGCAACCTGCAACGTTGTTTCCATTTGCTGCTTGTGATACTGACCAATTACTGCAGGCAGAATACCCAATGCAGCTGTTGGCAAGGCACCAATACGAACAACATCAGTCTGCGACTCTTCACGATGATTTAACGCCTGGCCGGCAGTGTTGAGTGCATCAAGCACTCTTACCGCATGGGTAAGAAACTGTTCGCCGGGCAAGGTTAACTGTGCACCAAGACGACCGCGTTCAAAGAGTCGGGTTCCGGTCAGTTGCTCCAGTTCGTTCAGCGTTTTGGAGAGGGCTGGTTGACTCAGGTTAAGGGTTTCGGCCGCGCGCCCCAAAGTTCCCTGTTGGGCAACGGCGACAAAAGTATGAAGATGGCGCAAGCGAATGCGCTGATTGAACAGAACATTTTTTTCCATAAGCGATGTTAAAAACAGAGCCGTATCGGTGACAAGTGAAGTTGTTTGTTTTTGATAACTTGATAGCAAAATATTATTAACATTTAACGCCTTTTACTTACAACTGATTTATTTTGCTTATGTTTTGTACAGTGTGACCGCGTGGTGGGATCATGGAAGGGAATGTAGCCAGTCGTTATACTCTGACAATTGTTCGCTTTTTCATCATTCATCATCACAGGGCACTGACCAATGATCCATGTAATAGGACACCTTAACCCCGATAGCGATGCCATTTGCACCGCGGCAATGACAGCTCGCTGGCTTACGTTACGAGGCCAGCAGGCGACGGCATGGCGTGCGGGGGAACCTAACCGTGAAACGCAATTTATCTTTGCGCATGCAGGATTGGACATGCCCGAACGACTCACGTTTCCGCTGACCGATCTGGATGTTTGGGTGGTAGATTTCACCGAACCGACACAAGGACCAGAATCGCTGTCTGAGAGCAATGTCGTCGGTATCATCGACCATCATCGACTCGGCGGATTAGTGACACGTCTTCCTCCGGAGGTTTGGGTTAAGCCTGTTGGCAGCAGTGCGACGCTGTTGTGGCAATTGATGACGGATGACGAGCGCAGCCAGGTGTCGTCTGCGGAGGCTGTTTTGCTACTGGGGGCTATTTTAAGTGACACTGTCACGCTTCGTTCGCCTACTACCACGCCGGATGACAGCCAGGCGGTGGGGGCTCTGGCCCAAAAAACGGGTGTGGATCTGGACGCTTTCAGCCGTGATCTTCTGTCGGCCAAAACCAGCGTCGAAGGCATGAGTGCCCGTGAACTGCTGCATAAAGACATTAAAACGTTCACCATTCATGGGCATAAAGTCTGCGTGGCGCAACTCGAGCTGTATGCACTGCGCCAGGTTGACGGTGTGCTGGACGATCTCCGCGAGGAGATGACCCGTTATGCTGAGGAAAATCAAGCTGCTCTGGTGGTACTGATGCTGACGGACATCAATCTTGGCGATACCAGTCTGTGGTTCGCTGGCTCTGAGTTGTCAGAGTTACCGCAACCCTGCAAGGTCGAAGGCATGCTCAGTCGTAAAAAACAGATGCTGCCATGGCTGGAAAGCCATTTAAAAGCACGTCAGTAAGTTTCGGTTCACTGTCCTGGTGGGAGGGGGAATTTATGCGGGATCACAGTTTGTAAATTCTTCCCACCGGACTCACCGGTGTTTTCTACACTCCAGGTAATATTCACTGGAGGCATGACATTATGGCGAACACCATCACGGCAGATGAGATTCGGGAACAATTTTCGCAGGCAATGTCAGCAATGTACCAGCAGGAAGTCCCGCAGTATGGCACGTTGCTGGAACTTGTCGCTGATGTGAATCTGGCGGTACTGGAAAATAATCCGACGCTGCATGAAAAACTGGCCAATGCGGATGAACTGGCACGGCTCAATGTTGAACGCCATGGGGCTATCCGGGTCGGTACTGCGCAGGAGTTGTCTACACTGCGACGGATGTTTGCCATTATGGGCATGTATCCGGTCAGCTATTATGATCTTTCCCAGGCGGGCGTCCCCGTCCATTCCACGGCGTTTCGTCCCATCGACGATGCCTCGCTTTCGCGCAACCCGTTTCGGGTATTTACGTCACTATTACGCCTCGAATTAATCGAGAACGTGGTATTGCGCCAGCAGGCAGCGGACATCCTCGCAAAGCGTGATATTTTCACGCGTCGTTGTCACGAATTGCTGGATGAGTTTGATGCACAGGGCAGTTTCACACCCGCACAAGCCCAGGAGTTTGTGAATGAAGCACTGGAAACGTTCCGTTGGCATCAACACGCCACCGTAGATGAGCAAACGTATCATGCCTTGCATAACGAACATCGACTGATTGCAGATGTGGTCTGTTTTCCTGGGTGCCATATCAACCACCTGACGCCGCGCACGCTGGATATTGATCGGGTACAGTCGATGATGCCGGAGTGCGGGATTACACCGAAAATTCTCATTGAAGGCCCACCACGGCGTGAGGTGCCCATCTTGCTTCGCCAGACCAGCTTTAAGGCGCTGGAAGAACCGGTGTTGTTTGCCGGCGAAATGCGTGGAACACACACAGCGCGTTTTGGAGAAATCGAGCAACGTGGTGTGGCGCTGACGCCAAAGGGCCGGGCGTTGTACGACGAACTGTTGAGTAAAGCGGGGACGGGGAAAGATAACCTGACGCACCAACTGCATCTTCAGGACGTGTTTAAGGCGTTCCCGGACAGCGAGTTTCTGCTGCGCCAACAGGGACTGGCTTGGTTCCGTTATCGCCTGACGCCGTCGGGCGAAGCGCATCGCCAGGCTATTCGCCCGGATGACGATCCACAACCGCTCATTGAGCGGGGCTGGCTGGTTGCTCAGCCTATCACCTACGAAGATTTCTTGCCGGTGAGCGCCGCAGGGATTTTCCAGTCTAATCTGGGTAATGAAACACAGGCGCGCAGCCACGGTAATTCCAGCCGCGATGCCTTTGAACAGGCGCTGGGCTGCGCGGTATATGATGAGTTTGCGTTGTATCAGGATGCAGAAGAGCGCAGTAAACGGCGGTGTGGTTTGCTTTAACGGAATTTACACGGGATTCGGTCTGTTCTCATCGACATAAAATATTTTCGATTTTGTACAGATAATCGGCGACCAACAATTGGATTATTAATGAATTTTGTCTAGAGTGAGCGGTCAGAAATGTGCACTCTCTTGCCGCAGATTTTGACCGGCGCGGGACCATTTACACGACCAGAAGGACTCACTTTCAGGCATGAATCGCAGACGATTTATTAAAGGTTCAATGGCAGTGGCCGCCGTGTGCGGAACCAGTGGTATTGCATCACTCTTTTCCCGCGCCGCTTATGCGGCAGAGTCTGACATTGCAGACGGAAAAACCGTACGTTTTGATTTTTCCGTTCTGCAGTCGATGGCCCATGATTTAGCACAGAAGCCGTGGGGCGGTGCGCCGCGCGCATTGCCGGATACGCTGGCGAAACTGACGCCGCAGGCTTACAACAGTATTCAGTACGACGCAGAACAGTCACTGTGGAACAACGTTGAAAATCGTCAGCTTGACGCACAGTTCTTCCATGTGGGAATGGGCTTCCGTCGCCGCGTACGCATGTTCTCGGTTGATGACAGTACGCATATGGCGCGTGAGATCCACTTCCGCCCGGAGCTTTTCAAGTACAACGATGCCGGTGTGGATACCAAACAGCTGGAAGGGCAAACTGACCTCGGTTTCGCCGGTTTTCGCGTGTTCAAAGCGCCTGAACTGGCCCGTCGTGATGTCGTGTCCTTCCTGGGAGCCAGCTATTTTCGCGCCGTAGATGACACCTATCAGTACGGTTTGTCGGCGCGCGGTCTGGCGGTTGATACGTATACCGACAGCAAAGAAGAGTTTCCTGACTTCACCGCATTCTGGTTCGAAACGGTTAAACCGGGCGCCACTTCATTTACTGTTTATGCACTGCTCGATAGCCCAAGTGTGACTGGCGCGTTTAAGTTTGTGATCCACTGTGAGAAAACGCAGGTGATCATGGATGTGCAAAATCATGTCTATGCGCGTAAAGACATCAAGCAACTCGGCATTGCGCCGATGACCAGCATGTTCAGCTGTGGTAACAATGAGCGCCGGATGTGTGACACCATTCACCCGCAAATTCATGACTCCGACCGTCTGGCTATGTGGCGAGGCAATGGTGAGTGGATCTGCCGTCCGCTGAATAACCCGCAAAAACTGCAGTTCAATGCCTACACCGATAACAACCCGCGAGGGTTCGGCTTACTGCAGCTCGATCGTGACTTCTCTCATTACCAGGACATCATGGGTTGGTACAACAAGCGGCCAAGCCTGTGGGTTGAACCACGAAACCAGTGGGGTAAGGGGACCATTGGTTTAATGGAGATCCCGACTACCGGTGAAACGTTGGATAACGTCGTCTGCTTCTGGCAGCCGGATAAAGCAATCAAAGCCGGTGACGATCTGGAATTCAAATATCGCCTGTACTGGAGCGCACAACCACCGGTACGTTCGCCGCTGGCCCGTGTGATGGCAACCCGCACCGGTATGGGTGGCTTCCCGGAAGGATGGGCTCCGGGCGAACATTATCCAGAAAAATGGGCACGTCGTTTTGCCGTTGATTTCGTGGGGGGGGACCTGAAAGCGGCAGCGCCGAAGGGAATTGAACCGGTCATTACGCTCTCCAGCGGCGAAGCGAAGCAGATTGAAATTCTCTACGTGGAGCCTATCGACGGCTACCGAATCCAGTTTGACTGGTATCCAACGTCTGATTCAACCGACCCGGTCGATATGCGCATGTTCCTGCGCTGCCAGGGCGATGCTATCAGTGAAACCTGGCTGTATCAGTACTTCCCGCCTGCACCGGATAAACGTCATTACGTTGACGACCGGGAAATGCGTTAATTGCTCTTCTGATGGCTCTCCTTCCGGGGAGCCATTACTGAAACCTCTACCGTAACAATCTGTACACTATTTACTCGATCCTGTTCGCATTTTTCCCTGACCTAACCGGGTAAGCTGATCATGTGTATTTCTTATACACATTCTTTACCACTAACAGGGAGAAAGTATGTTTCCAGAATATAGAGACCTTATTTCCCGACTGAAATCCGAGAATCCTCGTTTTCTGTCCTTATTCGAAAAACACAACAGCCTTGATCATGAGATTTCCAGACTGGAAGGTTCGGATGGTCGGGGATACAGTTTGGACATTGTTCGTCTTAAGAAACAGAAACTCCACCTGAAGGAAGATTTGCTCAAAATTTTGCAAAGAGAGAGTGTCAGTGAGAGCTAAATAGTACTGTGCTCACTGTGTAAAAGGGCTTCCAGCGAGAAAAGGAAGCCCTTCCTGTTTCAGGCGTTAATCGACCATCACACGTTTGTTTGTCGCCCCCCAGAGGATCGACATTTCAGTGAACAGCGCGCCGCTAATTTCTTCGACCTCTTCTGCGCTCACCTGCGCATTTCCCTGTTTTCCGAATAACACCACTTCATCGCCGGATGTAACCTGCGGTAGATCGGTCACATCAACAATCACGGTATTCATGGATGTTTTACCCAGCACAGGAACCCGCTGGCCGTGGATCAGTACGTGCCCCGCGTTACTGAACACACGACGATATCCATCAGCATAACCCGTCGGAATATTGGCAAGAACGGAATTACGTTTAAGGGTATAGGTTCTGTCATACCCGACGGTATTTCCTTTGGGGTAATGGTTTACCGACGCGATTGCGGATTTAAACGTCATGACGCGTTTATATTCGGTGCTGGCAATGGTATCGCCATAAAAAATACCGCCAACACGCACCATGTCGAGCCAGGATTCAGGGACGGTCAGGGTGGCGAACGTATTCGCGACATGCAGGGTGACATTTTCGCGCTTAAGCCCGGTAATGTTGAGTACCTGGGCCGATTGCGTATTGAAACGGGCCAGATCGCGTTTCACCACCGCCGCATCTTCTTCCGGGAAATGCGACATGATGCCAACAATTTTCAGACCGGGTAACGCGGAAATGGCGCGGGCCTCTTCCAGACCTGACGCGGTGCTGACTTCCAGACCGTTTCGTGACACACCGCCAGAGTTCAGAGCGAGATGGATACGAATCGTTTTCCCTTTCTCCAGGGCAATTGCACTCAGACGTTTAGCCATATCCAGATTACCAATCAGCTCTTCGGTATCAAAATCCGCCGCCTGGCGCATCTCTTTTTCCGTTGCGTTGCGAACGCGCATTAGCTGCGATGTATAACCTGACTGACGAACGGTGCTAATTTCCTCGTTGCTGGCGATGCCAATACACTGCACACCGTTTTGCATCATCACCGGCGTAACCAGTGAGAGATCGTGGCCATACGCATCGCCTTTAAGAATGGCGCACATCCGGGTTTTGTCTCCCAGCAGTTGCTGAACTTTATGAATGTTATATTCCAGCGCGCTACGAGAAATTTCCAGCGTGGTATTATCCACAACCTGCTGTTTGTTTACGGCAAAGGGGACAGGACCCGCTTGCGTGGTGGGGGCGGGTTGGTGACAGGCGGTAATCAGTAAAAGCGGAATAAGTGCTAAACGACCCAAAGGTGCTGCCATGCTTGCTCCTTAGCAATAGAATGAAAGTGTTGTTGTCATCATTACGGCCTATCCATGCATCGGATAACCGGACATCCAGAGTAACGGCTTCCGCACCAGAGATTGTTTCTAAGTGATTGCTGTGACAGCATAAAAATATGACCTCCCCGGCGATAAACAGATTAATATCGGCTAGTGCCAGTCAGAAATTCCCCGTTTACAATCGCAAAGGAGATAAACATGTCAGAAATTATTACCGTCAGTGACACGCTGGAACTGCGGGCAGTGGAAGAACAACACGTCACGCCTTTGCATCAGTTGGTGCTCAAAAATAAAGTTTGGCTCCAGCGGTCGCTGAACTGGCCGCAGTTTGTCGAATCTGAGGACGATACGCGTAAGAATGTGCAGGGGAATATGATGTTGCACCAGCGTGGCTACGCCAAAATGTTCCTTATCTTCAAACAAGGTGAAGTGGTTGGTGTTATCTCGTTTAACCAAATAGAACCGTTGAACAAAGCGGCTTATATCGGCTACTGGTTGGATGAAGGTCATCAGGGACAGGGCATGATGTCCCGGTCGCTACAGGCATTGATTCATCATTATGCCCAGCGTGGCGAGATCCGTCGGTTCATTATTAAATGCCGCGTGGATAACCTGGAAAGCAACCAGGTGGCGCTGCGCAACGGTTTTCAGCTGGAAGGATGTTTAAAGCAGGCGGAGTTTCTCAATGATGGCTATCACGATGTGAATCTCTATGCCCGTATCATTGATAGCGTTTCAGAATAAACCGGCGAGGGGGGTGCGCGTAATACGCTGTTCGCCGTTGATAACTTTTGGCCCGCGCAGATGGATTGCATCGCCATCAAAGGCTTCAACGTGGGCCTGACCGGTTATCTCAATATGATGCTCGATCAGCACTTCCCCCAGAATACAGGCGTGACCTTCAATCAGGATGTGACCATCCAGCAAGAGTGGCCCGCCGCGTAATTTTGCATGCCCCCCGACCAGCACATGGTGTTTCAGGACACAGTTACCTTCAACCACCGCATGCTCAGCCACTTGTGAGCTATAGCGCAGGGTCGGTATCGCATCTTCATCGGTGCCAGCGATGATGCGGGCGTTACCGTATACCTTCGCACAATCGCAGATCCAAACGTTATTTTCCTCATTACCCTCGATGCGAGCACAATCAAAAACTTCGGCGCGGTGTTCAATAAAGGCGTAGTCAATGGTCGCATCGCCATAGATCTGCACCTGATGCACAATGCGTGAGTGGTTTACGGTTGCGCGATCATATATTTGTAGGGGCTGGTCACTTTCACGGGTTAACCCTTTGGCGGCGATGACTTCGGAGCCTCCCAGAACACGTGCATCACCCGACAGAAGACACTCGCCACGTACAACAGAGTCCTGAATGGTGACGTTGTCACGTATTTGTGCGCCATGGCTAATTTCAGCCCGATCTATCCATACGGCACCGCCAATCTGTGCGCCTTCTCTGACCACGCTGGCCTGCGTAATACGGGCATTTCCTGAAATGGTTGCCCCCGCAAATGCCATCGCATTCACATCGTAAATCCAGCAATTACCGCACTGCGCCAGTACGGCTTCATCATCAATCCAGCCTCCAGGCGTGCCAGCCGGAACATCATTAAAATCAATCAGTGCAATTATCTGGCGTAGTAATACGCTTCTTTTGTTGCCATTATCCTGATAGCTGAAGGAGCGAGGCTCGTCGCTCAGACGGTATTTGGTCATAGCTCATTTCCGTGTTGCGCACCTTAGTTAAACGTAGCAAAGTTTTCTGTACTGGCTAAATCGCCATAATTTCCATAAAATGCATTTCAAATATACTTTAAAAAATAAACAAAATGAGTAATAACAAGCATAGTGATCGGGTCCTTAATCTTCCGGCCGGTTATTTTGGCATGGTACTGGGCACCATAGGCATGGGATTCGCCTGGCGATATGCCAGTCAGGTATGGTCGGTGAGCCACTGGATTGGCGATGGGTTAGTCATCCTGGCGATGGTTATTTGGGGTCTGTTAACGTTGGCTTTTCTGACCCGTTTAGTCCGTTTTCCCCAGAGTGTGCTGGCAGAAATTCGCCATCCGGTGATGAGCAGTTTTGTCAGCCTTTTTCCGGCAACCACAATGCTGGTCGCGATTGGTTTTGTTCCCTGGTTTCGCCCGTTAGCCGTCGGGCTATTTAGCATTGGCGTGGTGATACAGCTATCGTACGCGGCCTGGCAAACGGCAGGCCTGTGGCGAGGTTCGCATCCCGAGGAGGCAACCACGCCGGGGTTGTATCTGCCAACCGTCGCCAATAACTTTATCAGCGCGATGGCCTGCGGTGCACTCGGCTATAACGATGCCGGACTGGTATTTTTAGGGGCAGGGGTTTTCTCCTGGCTTAGTCTTGAACCGGTGATCCTGCAGCGTTTACGCAGTTCTGGTGAGTTGCCCGCGGTATTACGTACGTCGCTGGGTATTCAATTGGCACCCGCGTTAGTGGCCTGTAGCGCATGGCTTAGCGTCAACGGCGGGGAAGGCGATACGCTGGCGAAAATGCTGTTCGGCTATGGCCTGCTGCAACTGCTGTTTATGCTTCGGCTGATGCCGTGGTATCTGTCCCAGCCGTTTAATGCGTCTTTCTGGAGCTTCTCGTTCGGTGTGTCGGCACTGGCAACCACAGGGCTACATCTGGGACATGCCAGTGAATCGGGATTTTTCCATACGCTGTCAATTCCACTGTTTATTTTTACCAATTTTATCATTGCGTTATTACTGGTACGTACGTTTGCATTGCTGATGCAGGGGAAACTGCTCATCCGCACGGAGCGTGCTGCATTACTGAAATCTGAGGATAAATAATGACCCTTTGCGACGAAAACTACTTTACTGAAAAATACGATCTCACCCGGACCCATTCCGAGGTTGTTGAAGCGGCCAACATTGTCCCGCCAGGTAAAACACTGGATCTGGGCTGTGGCAATGGCCGTAACAGTCTGTATCTGGCGGCAAACGGCTATGACGTCACTGCGTGGGATAAAAATCCCATGAGCATCGCTAATCTTGAGCGCATCAAAGCGGCTGAAGGGTTGACCAATTTGCAGACGAACGTCGCAGATCTGAATGCACTCAGCTTTGATGGCGAATATGACTTTATTCTGTCTACCGTGGTGCTGATGTTCCTGGAAGCGAAAACGATCCCAGGGCTTATCGAAAATATGCAACGTTGCACGAAACCGGGTGGATATAATTTAATCGTAGCGGCAATGGATACCGAGGATTTCCCGTGCACCGTTGGTTTCCCGTTTGCATTTAAAGCAGGTGAATTACGTCACTATTACAGTGGATGGGATCTGCTGAAATACAATGAAGACGTGGGTGAACTTCATCGTACAGATGAAAATGGCAACCGCATTAAACTGCGCTTTGCCACCATGCTGGCGCGTAAAACTGCCTGAACATCCCGTCTGGCTTAACTCTTTCTGCGTTCAGCATTTTTTTGTGCTGAGCGCAGAGAAAAAATTGTGCGGTCGTTACCATTTTTAGTACATCCAAAATGAAACTGTTTTGCTATCCTTTTTATGCATCATTGCGAAAACTAAAGGGATCGTTTCATGCGTACTCAAACTTTATTTAAAGTTGCAGTGCTTACTGGTCTGTTGGCATTATCGGGCTGTGCGTCAAAAGTGACGCAGCCGGATAAATATTCTGGGTTTTTAAAAAATTATTCTGACCTGAAGGAAACAAAATCAGCAACGGGACAACCGGTACTTCGTTGGGTTGACCCGAACTATAATGAATCCAAATATGACAGTATCGTGTATAACCCGATAACGTATTACCCGGTTCCTAAACCTACTACGCAGGTAGGACAGAAGGTTCTTGACCAACTGTTGAACTACACCAACACGCAGATGAAAACGGCCATCAGCAAGCGTAAACCTCTGGTGGCAACGCCAGGGCCACGCAGTCTGATTTTCCGCGGGGCAATCACCGGTGTTGCGACCAGTAAAGAAGGTCTGCAATTCTATGAAGTGATCCCGGTTGCGTTGCTCGTTGCAGGAACACAAATGGCGACGGGTCACCGTACCATGGATACCCACCTTTATTTCGAAGGTGAGCTGATCGATCCGGCAACCAATAAACCTGTGATTAAAGTTGTGCGTCAGGGTGAAGGTAAAGACCTGAACAACGAAAGCACGCCAATGGCGTTCGAAACGTTGAAGAAAGTTGTTGATGACATGGCGACAGATGCCTCCATGTTTGATGTGAACAAAAAATAATAATGAAGAACGCACCATCTGCGGATGGTGCGTTTTTTTATGCCACTCGCCGACGGTACAACAGTTTTCCCATCAAGGCTTCCGGCCGTGCAAACATCACCAGATTTCCCAGTAAAATCAGCACTAAACCGGCAATTGCGTTAGCCTGCCAGACATACCCTTCATACAGAGTTGACAGCGTGAGCGCCACCAGAGGGAAAAGCAACGTACTGTAAGCGGCCTTACTTGGACCGATGCGTCCTACCAGTGTGAAATAAGCGCCGAAGGCAATCACAGAGCCAAAAATAGCCAGATACAACAGTGCGCTAAGGTAGCTAAACGTCCACTGCGGTGTGAAGTCATCACCGCGAACCAGTGCAATGGTGGCAATCAGCAAGGTACCGTACAGCATGGCCCAACTGTTGGTGGTCATCACCTCCAGTCCTTTTTTCTGATGACGCAGGCTTATCATATTGCCCAGGGAAAAACCAAACGTTCCCAGAGCGCTTAAACCAATACCCAGCAGAAGCGAGTGATTCAGGCCGCTATTGACCAAATCCTGCCAGAACAGGGTGATGATACCCGTCAGCCCCAGCGCCGCGGCGAAATAAAAGCGTACCGGTGGTTTTTGACCAAAAAATACAAAACTATTCACCGCATTGAACAGCACGGCCATCGAGAAAATTACTGACTCCAGACCGGTGTTAATCCAGGCCGCTGCCGTGTAAAAACACCAGAAATTGAAGCAAAAAACACATCCGCCCTGTAGCAGACAAAACAGATGGTCGCGTCCGGAGAGTTTACGCAATTTGCCGCTGAACAGCAGGAGAAGAATCATCACCGAGCTGGCGACCGCAAAGCGCCAAAAGATAGAGACCGGAGCAGCAACTGGCCCTTGCTGCAGGTAAATGGCAATCCATGTCGTTCCCCATATCACGACTACCAGGCAGTACAACAATGCGTTCATACATCTCTCTCATTTTTGTATTTAATTGCACACAGTGTCATGACTGGCCGGGGTTGGCTTTCATCTGATTGCGGTCGACTTGCAAAATCTTGCGCTTTTTTTCTCGCAAACATGAAAAGGAGGCTGTTAACAACATGTAGCTGATATAGACTGAAAGCCTGCTAACTTATTCTGAATGTGATGGTATGTCTCAGCCCTATGGCGCCTTTGAAAACTTACGCAAACATAATGCCGTGCTGCATGAGTCGGTTGCGTTACATTCAGGTATCCAACTGGCGGCGTGGTCAAACAAACGCGACACCATTACCCAATATTGCGATCACCACACACTCAGCTTATATGTCGCGGATGGCTACGAGAGCTATCACAAGACGGCTGGGGGCTGGAAAAACGGCGGCGGCCCGGATCGCTTCTGCCTGATGCCGAAAGACAGCGAATCCAGTTGGGATATTCGTGACGATCTCTCCTTTGTACATCTTTATTGTACCGACGCGCATCTACGGGAAGTGGGTGAGAAAGTGTGGGACAAAAGCCCTTATAGCTTCACGCTGGACGAACACACGTTCGGCAGCGATCCGGGGATCACGGCGGTTTATCGTCAGTTTTTACTGGGTAATGACTGGCAGCAACCGGCTAATCACCTGACGCTTAGCGCGGCATCTTCGCTGTTACTGACGCATCTGATTCAGCATTACAGCAATGTTCAATGGCGGCCGCCGGTGGTAACCGGTGGGCTTGCGCCAGCCACATTGCGCAACGTGCTGGCCTATATTGACGCGCATCTGGCCTACCCAATGACCCTCAGCGATTTGGCAACTGAAGCGGCACTGAGTGATTTCCACTTTGCCAGAATGTTTCGCCAGTCGATGAATATGGCCCCGCATCAGTATGTTATGCAGCGTCGTATGGCGCTGGCGCAGCAACTGGTCCGTTATTCTTCACGTAGTTTGTCAGATATCGCAATGGCTTGCGGATTCAGTTCAGCAAGCCATTTTAGCAACCGGTTTAAGCAGGTGACGGGCAAGACGCCAACGCAATTACGTGCGTCGCGATAACCTCAGCACGGCATAACATATCCCTCCGGCGATTAATCCCCAGAACGCAGAACCGATCCCCAATAAAGTCAAACCACTGGCAGTAACCAGAAAGGTGACGATGGCAGCATCTCGCTCCGCTTCATGGAGCAATGCCTGATACAGACTACCGCTAATCGTACCGAGCAAGGCCAGCCCAGCCAGCATCTGGATCCAGCTTGCCGGTAGAGCGGCCATCAATCCGGTTACCGACCCACCAAACACGCCGGCCAGAAGGTAGAACATCCCGGCAGCGGCAGCGGCTAACCAACGTCGTTGGGCATCCGGATGCGCATCCGGGCTTTGGCAAATTGCAGCGGTAATGGCGGCAATACAGATCGAGTAGACGCCAAAGGGAGAAAACAGTAACGCCAGCAGCCCCGTGAAAATAATCAGCGGTGAAACGGGCAAGGAGTAACCTGACGCTTTCATGGTGGCAATGCCGGGGGCATTTTGTGACGCCATGGTGACCAGGAAGAACGGCACTGCGATGCTGATACTGTGTGCAAGAGAAAAGTGAGGGGCAATGAATTCAGGCATCACCGGAGATAAGTTAATGTTATTGGTGACAACGTCACCTTTTAGCAATGCGATGGCAATACCCACCAGCATGGCAGCAATGACGGCGTACCTGGGGGCGACAACTTTTAACACCAGCCACGCCAGCAGCATGCTGGCGCACAGGAGAAGCTCATTATTAAGGCTATTGAATGCCTGCAAACCAAAACGCAGCAGGATCCCGGCCAGCATTGCCGACGCCAGTGAGTGTGGGATTATCTGCATCAGACGTGCAAACAACCCCGTCACACCACACAGGACTATCAACGCGTTAGCAACAATAAAAACGCCGACAGCATCCTGAATGGTCACGCCTTGCAGACCCGTAACCAGCAGCGCAGCACCAGGCGTAGACCAGGCGGTCAGGATGGGAGCACGATACCACACTGATAATGCCAGCGTACTCACGCCCATCGCGATTCCCAGTGCGGTCATCCAGCCAGCAATCTGCCCGGTCGTTGCGCCTGCGGCTATCGCCGCTTGCCAGATGATGGCTGCTGAACTGGCATAGCCGACCAGCACGGCAACAAAACCGGATAAAACGGTGGGCAAAGGGATTGATAATGTGCGCATAGCGACTCCGCGTGCGTTATAACGGTCATTCACTGTAGCACTGTGCGTTATAGCGTACAAGTGATAAGCTGATGGACAGAAACAGGAGATAGAGGAAGGTGACAATGGACAATTTAACCCACTATCTGGCTACCACGCTCCGGACATTACGTCACCAGCGGGAATGGAGTCTGTCGCGTCTGGCAGAAGAAACGGGTGTATCTAAGGCCATGTTGGGACAGATAGAACGCAATGAATCCAGTCCAACAGTGGCGACGCTATGGAAAATTGCCACCGGACTGAACGTGCCGTTTTCGACGTTTATTTCACCACCAGAGTCAGCAGTCACAGCGACGTTTGATCCCCAACAGCAGGCAATGATAGTGACACCGCTGTTTCCATGGGACCCACAACTCTGCTTTGACCATTTTTCAATATTGCTGGCACCGGGGGCGTTGAGTGAATCTACACCGCATGAAACCGGTGTGATTGAGCACGTAGTGGTGATTAGTGGCCTGCTGGATATGTGCATTGATGGGCAGTGGCGAACCATCAAATCAGGTGAGGGTGTCCGTTTTGCGGGTGATACTGCACATAGTTACCGTAACAGTGGAGAACAGACGGTTCACTTTCATTCCCTGATCCATTACCCACGCGGTTAATCGGGAAAACTATTCCGAAATGCCGCGCTTCTGACTACAATAGCCGCCATTTTTACCGCTTGTGGATGGTAACAACTGTATGCGCCAGCAACCTCATCACCTTGAATTGTTAAGCCCGGCTCGTGATACCGCAATTGCGCGCGAAGCCATTTTGCACGGCGCGGATGCCGTATACATTGGCGGCCCCGGTTTTGGTGCGCGTCACAACGCCAGCAACAGCCTGAAAGACATCGCTGAACTGGTGCCATTCGCTCATCGATATGGGGCGAAAATCTTTGTGACGTTAAACACGATTTTGCATGATGATGAGCTGGAACCTGCTCAGCGGTTAATTACCGATTTGTATCAGACGGGTGTTGATGCGCTGATTGTGCAGGATATGGGGATTATGGAACTGGATATCCCGCCGATTGAACTGCATGCCAGTACCCAGTGTGATATTCGCAGCGTTGAGAAGGCGAAGTTTCTTTCTGACGTCGGATTCACGCAGATTGTACTGGCGCGCGAACTGAGTCTTGAGCAGATTCACGCGATTCATCAGGCGACGGACGCGACGATCGAGTTTTTCATCCACGGTGCGTTATGCGTTGCTTATTCAGGCCAGTGTTATATCTCTCATGCGCAAACCGGGCGCAGCGCTAACCGCGGCGACTGTTCACAAGCCTGCCGACTACCGTATACCCTGAAAGACGATCAGGGCCGGGTGGTGTCGTATGAAAAACACCTGCTGTCGATGAAAGATAATGATCAGACCGCCAACCTCGGTGCGTTGATTGATGCCGGAGTACGTTCCTTCAAAATTGAAGGTCGCTACAAAGACATGAGCTATGTGAAGAACATCACTGCACATTATCGGCAGATGCTGGATGCCATCATCGAAGAACGCGGCGATCTGGCACGTTCATCAGCAGGTCGCACTGAGCATTTCTTCACACCATCTACAGAGAAAACGTTCCACCGCGGCAGCACTGACTATTTTGTCAATGCCCGTAAGGGCGACATCGGCGCATTCGACTCACCTAAATTCATTGGCTTGCCAGTGGGTGAGGTACTGAAGGTGGCGAAGGATTATCTTGATGTCGAGGTGACGGAGCCACTGGCAAACGGGGATGGCCTGAACGTATTGATTAAGCGTGATGTGGTTGGATTCCGTGCCAATACTGTAGAAAAAACGGGGAATAACCGTTATCGGGTATGGCCGAATGAAATGCCATCGGACCTGCACAAAGTGCGGCCGCACCATCCGCTCAATCGCAATCTCGATCATAACTGGCAGCAAGCGTTAACCAAGACATCCAGCGAACGCCGTGTCGCGGTTGATATTGAATTAGGTGGCTGGCAGGAACAGTTGATCCTGACGTTGACCAGTGAAGACGGCGTGAGTATCACCCATACGCTGGATGGCCAGTTTGAAGAAGCGAACCATGCCGAAAAAGCGTTGAGTAATTTGCAGGATGGTCTGGCAAAACTTGGACAGACGCTGTACTACGCCCGTGATATTCAGGTGAATCTGCCGGGGGCGCTGTTTGTTCCGAATGGTCAACTCAATCAACTTCGCCGCGAAGCCATCGACATGCTGGATACCGCGCGTCTGGAAAACTACCAGCGTGGCAGTCGTAAGCCTGTTGCCCAGCCGGCACCGGTCTATCCGCAGACGCATCTGAGTTTTCTGGCAAACGTCTATAACCATAAAGCGCGTGAGTTTTACCACCGTTATGGTGTCCAGTTGATTGATGCAGCATATGAAGCGCATGAAGAAAAGGGCGATGTTCCGGTGATGATTACCAAGCATTGCCTGCGTTTTGCATTCAATCTGTGTCCGAAACAGGCAAAAGGGAATATCAAAAGCTGGAAAGCCACACCGATGCAATTGGTGAATGGTGATGAAGTGCTGACGCTGAAATTTGATTGCCGACCGTGCGAAATGCACGTTATCGGCAAGATGAAACACCACATTCTGAAAATGCCGTTGCCGGGCAGCGTAATGGCTTCTGTCAGCCCTGATGAGCTGATGAAAACACTGCCGAAGCGGAAAGGCTAACTCAGATGTGTATCTGGCTTGCGTGATTTTTGCCAGTGATGGTGTTCGCGTAGATCGGCGGCGGATTCTTCCGCCGTCACTCTTAGCTCATCGCTGTCTGCCGTGTGGCGTAATAAATGATCGGCATCCTGTACCTGAAGATATTCATGTCCCTGATGAGTAGCGAAAAGCTGGCCGGAGAAAAGCGCGCTGGCAAGCAATAACACCGTTAACCCTTTCTTAAACATCATGCACCCTCTGGCACGTTAGCTGTGGACGTGGCGATAATTTCGCCGGGTGACTATTCAATAATTTAATCGCTGTAAAGGCAATCGTCCGTTGCATAAAATCGAGAGCTATTGCGCGTTTGTTTAATTAACGTGGGCAGTGAGTTCGCCGGGAAGTGCAGGCACCGCCCGGCTTTTATTCATGTTTATCAGGATTTAAAGCCTGCCGCGGTCATCAGCAGGCGAAAGAACATACCGACGGCGGCCAGCGCTAATACGCTTCCCCCCCACAGGATCACCAACCACATCAGACGTTTCCAGATTGATTGTTCCATCAATGATACCCCTCACCATGTTGAACTTTGCCGCGAAAGACGTAGTAGCTCCAGAAGGTGTACACCAGAATGATTGGGATAATCAGTAGCGCTCCCACCAACATAAAGCCCTGGCTTTGCGTCGGCGCCGCGGCCTGCCAAAGGGTAATAGACGGCGGAATAATATGTGGCCAGATACTGATCCCCAGACCGCTGAAACCGAGGAAAATTAAACCCAGCGTCAATATAAATGGCAGGGCATGACTATGTTGCTGACCCAGAGAACGCCACAGCCACAGGCTGATGAGTGCGACCAGCAGCGGAACCGGCATCAGGAACCACAGATTTGGCAGGCTAAACCAACGATCGGCAATCGCACTGTGTGCCAGTGGTGTCCACAAACTGATAATGGCAATGACGACCAGCAGCGCCAGCAGCAGTTTTTTTGCCACATTGCGCATTTTATCCTGTAGCGGGTTTTCGCTTTTCATTACCAGCCATGTTGCGCCAAGCAGCGCGTAGGCCACGACCAGCCCCAGCCCGCAAAACAGCGTGAAAGGCGTTAGCCAGTCAAACGGTCCACCGCTGTAGCTGCGGCCAGTAACGGAAAATCCATTGAGGACCGCCCCCACGACCACACCCTGGGTAAACGTGGCAAGAATTGAACCGCCCAGAAAGGCTTTATCCCAGAACGGTCGGTGTGCAGGCGTGGCTTTGAAACGAAACTCAAAGGCAACGCCGCGAAAAATCAGGCCGATCAGCATCAGGGTGAGTGGGATCGTCAGTGCATCGACAATGACCGCATAGGCCAGAGGAAATGCGCCAAATAATCCTGCGCCGCCCAGTACCAGCCAGGTTTCATTCCCATCCCATACTGGTGCGACACTGTTGACCATCACGTCGCGGTCATCAGCATCCTGAATGGCGGGGAATAAGATGCCGATCCCAAGATCAAAGCCGTCCATCACGATATACATCAGCGTGGCGAACACGATAATAACAAACCAGATAACTGATAAATCAATACCCATTAGCGATGAGCCTCAGTTTGAGAATCAAGGACGGCAGCGGAAAGTGGCCGTGCAGGTGTGCCAGTTGGCGGAAGGGTCGGATCATCTTCCTGTGGCCCTTTACGGATCAGGCGAATCATGTAGCTATAGCCCACACCGAAGACCGAACTGTAAACCACAAAGAAGGCCAGCAGACTGATGCTCATATGCAAATCACCATGTGCGGAAACCGCGTCCGCTGTGCGTTGCAAACCGTAAACTACCCACGGCTGACGACCAACTTCAGTGGTGACCCAACCGGCCAGAATAGCGATCAGACCAGAAGGTCCCATCCACAGCGCGAAACGCAGGAAGGGACGTGAGGTATACAGGCGTTGCTTGTAACGTAACCACAAGGCGAATGTGCCCAACAGGATCATCAGCATGCCAAGCCCCGCCATGATGCGGAACGACCAAAACACCATGGTGGAATTGGGTCGGTCTTCTTTAGGAAACTCTTTTAGCGCCGGGACCTGTTTATCCAGACTGTGGGTCAGGATTAGGCTTCCCAGCGCCGGAATTTCCAGCCCATAGTGGGTACGCTCTTGCTCCATATCTGGCCAACCGAACAGTAGCAACGGAGTGGGTTCGCCGGGCGGGTTTTCCCAGTGCCCCTCGATGGCGGCAATTTTGGCAGGCTGATGCTTAAGCGTATTCAACCCGTGCATATCGCCAATCAACGCCTGCAACGGGGCGACGATTAACGTCATCCACAGCGCCATAGAAAACATGGCGCGAATAGCCGGGGTGTTATTCCCGCGTAATAAATGCCATGCCCCTGACGCTGCGACAAACAGCGCGCTGCTCAGGAAGGCGGCGACCGACATATGCAGCAGGCGATAAGGGAATGACGGGTTGAAAATAACGGCAAACCAATCCACAGGAACGACCTGTCCATTGACGATTTCATAGCCCTGTGGGGTCTGCATCCAACTGTTGGAGGCCAGTATCCAGAAGGTCGATATAATTGTCCCCAGCGCAACCATGCAAGTCGCGAAGAAGTGCAGGCCTGGCCCCACACGGTTCCAGCCAAACAGCATTACCCCGAGGAAGCCTGCTTCGAGGAAGAAAGCGGTTAACACTTCATAGGTCAGTAGTGGCCCGGTGATGCTCCCGGCAAACTCGGAAAAACCGCTCCAGTTAGTACCGAACTGATAAGCCATCACCAGCCCGGACACGACGCCCATACCAAAGTTTACGGCGAAGATTTTGGACCAGAAATGATACAGCGAACGCCAGGTTGGATTTTTGGTTTTCAACCAGAGACCTTCCAGCACCGCCAGATAGCTGGCAAGACCGATAGTAATGGCCGGAAAAATGATGTGAAAGGATACCGTAAACGCGAACTGGATCCTCGCCAGGTGAAACGCGTCAAGACCGAACATGCTTAACTCCGCAGGCAAAATTGATTTGGCGCAATTCTAAGCCGCGCCACATCTGGGTTGCAGAAACAGAACCAGTCTTTTTTCCCATAACAGTTACCCGACTGTTATGGGCCTTCCCCAAAATCTCCCCAAAACTCCGCCCCAATAATGGCTAAAATTAAATCGCCAAAATCACCCAACCATCATTCCTTTCATCGTGATATTTCTCGGTCATTTTGGCCGATTTATGCCCCAGCAATTCCTGAGTATTGATCCCCTGAGCAGAGTAGAGGCGTTCTGCCAGGGAACGCTGTTTGTGAAACGAAACAGGCGTTTTGCCTTCTGGCGGAGTAATGCCTGCTGCGTCCCGGCATCGGGCGAACATGGTGCTGGCGGTAGCCTTGTTTATTGTCGCGCCAGATTTAATCGTCGCAGTCGTCCTGGAGTGATGAACCAGATAGGGGCTTAACGCACGATCATGGCACTGATTTATGACGTCCTCCAGGGAAAGCCCGACTGCATCACAATGAAGCGTTAAGGGAAGGGCAATTTTGTTGCCAGTTTTACCCTGAACAACCCATAAATATCCGTCTCTGACATCCCTGAATTTCATGCTCAGAATGTCGGAAAGACGCTGACCAGTGACGAGGGCGAGTTGCAGTGCGTTCACAGCCCACGGTGAGTATCGTTCTCGGGCCACTTCCGTAATTTTTCTCCAGTCATCGTGTTGCAGTCGGGCGCGGGTGACTTCAACTTTTGGCTTGCGGGTAGATAATGCCGGGTTGAACCCCGGGGGAACCTCACCAGCAAATTGAGCCTCTTTAAACAAATCTATCCAGTTTGAACGCACGTGTTTAGCCATAGTGTTTTTGCCTTCATCTACGTATTCTTCAAGAATTGCAGCCATTTCACGAGAACCAACGGATGCCAGCGGCGTATTAGCTATGCGGTCGCAAAGCACGCTCGCAGCATGCCGCCGTTCATACAGCGTTGAGCTTGAAATAACGCCTTTGTCTTGTCGCTTCTCCAGCATTGATATGCATCTCTTTACCCAATCTTTGAACCTCAATTCTTCGGCTTGCTGCGGTTGATGCCTTTTTTTAGCAATGTCAACGAGCTTGTAGCTTTGCTCAACCTGCTGTACAGCAAAAAGGCGGTTTAACTCAATGGCTGCAGCTTTCGCAGCAGCTTCATCTGAACCAAAACTTTGCCATTTTTGAGTAAGGGGATCTTTATATTGCCAGTAGACTTTGTTGTTACGCTTATCCAGCTTTATATATAGGTTTTCGATATCGATATTATGTTTGCGTGGAGCGCTCATTGATTGCTCTCTCAACCAGTAATTTTGCTTTTTCCGGCAGATTTCGGGAAATAAGTCTTTGTCCGCCGCAACCAATAAAAGTGGCATCTTCATCGACAACCCATTTTTTTCCGTCTTTTATAGGGCGTGGGTATATCTGTCCGGTTTTTGCCAGGTGATTAAGGCGAGATCGCTTCTGCGGGTAGCTGGTGACAAATGAAATTAAACGCCCCGGATTTCCCCGTCTGTTTTGCGAATTTTTCGTAAACGGGATTTATCGTTATTTCGACGTTCTGAGCGGCTGGCGCCAGCAGGTCATACATGATCTCGGCAAATTTCTGGCGCTGCTCTGTGTTGAATAGGAGGTGCTGTTTAGCAAAGTTAGTGAACGATTCGGACCAGCGGAGGATCTCTTCATGGACAATTGCCAGGGCTTCTTCATCTCTGGTTTCTGGTGTGATGCGCTCTTTAACGGCAGGGATAACAGGGCCAGCCACCATCTTCAGGTGCTTCATCATTTTTTCCAGCCCGGCAGAGTTATCAGCATCGTGCTGCGCGATCATCTCCAACGCTTCGGTGTGGTCCGCTTCTAACATTGCTGCAGTAATACGAGCAATAACCGGGGCTGTGTAGAGCTGGTGGAATGAATACCCGGCACGCACATAAAAGCGCATTTCACCAGTTGAAAGCATTACCGCCTTGTACACATTGCCCTTGTTACTAATTAATTTTTCCATTTTTAGAATCCCCATCGTGGCCTTATCGCGCTATGCGAAAGACAAGCAGGTTGCGCGATGTGGTAACGCGGTGCCGCCTCCATTCGCTGAGGCGCTTGTGAGAGCTAACTTGCCTGAGCTTTGCATCTCTCGGGAGTTCGATCTGACGTTCAAATACCAGACGCAGATTTGCGAGGCAGTGTGGAACACCTACGCCTCTGATCTTCCGCGAGGGTTACTGAGGAAAACCCAAAAACGCCTGATTTCGCTTGTCTGGCTCGCGGTGCAAGAGGTGGCAGTACAACACCTGGCAGTACAACACCTGGCAGTACAACACCTGAATGATACCTATAAAACGCATGCTGGCGCGCTGCTCGCCTCTCGTTTGGGCGTATCGCGATCTACCTGGTGCGAGGTTTACGCAGAGCACTGGCAGGGATTGAAAGCTGTCGTTGAATCACTGGATATGTGCGCGCTTGGGGAGGTTTTAAAGCGAAAGCAATGTAGCAATTTTGACGATGATGGTGGCGAACTATTACAAAACCGAACAAAATAGGCCATATTTGACGCTAATTTGATATGTTGTCAAAACTGTAAAACCCGCTTAACTGCGGGTTTTTGCTTTCCGGCGATCCGACAGGGGTATTCGCGAACGTGCTACGGCACAGTACCCCTGTCAGATCGTCGCTTGGTTAAATTTGCCCCGCTACAGATTGCGCGTGAATTGCAAGCTAGTGACGGATTGCACTTTCCATGAGCCGTTTTCCTTAACCATGCAGTCGCTGACGATGTGGTTTTGTTTCTCCCCAAATGCCACGTAGACATTCACACAAATGGGGTCTGTATCTCCTGCAATAGCGGTCACATGGCCTGGCCAATCCTCGCCGATATCCTGCGCTTTGAGGAAAAAATCTGCAGAATAGAAAACGCCGTCGTAATCAGGATCTTGAGTTCGTCTAAGTTTCTGCATGGTCGCGGCGGTGACGTATTTATCAATAGTCTTGTCGTCTGTGATCGGAAAATTGTTCTTATCAATTTGATCCACATACCACTTGTTGAATGCGACAGCTTGGCTGACGGGGTCGGAACCACCCGCCATCGCTGAAGTCGCTATTAATAACAAAAGCAGTAATTTTTTCATCAATTATGCCTGTATATAGTAATTGCGGGCTGTAGTTCTCTGTATTGAGGGCCGGGATATAGACTGCGTTGCACAAAATCTGAATACCAGGTACCCGTTCCGTCGTAAATACATGCGTGTCCATACTGGTTTGGCCCTGGCAGGGCTTCGATGACCGCCACGTCACCTTCCAGCAGGGTGCCGTATGCTCTGGTAAAACCGGCATTCTCAAGTGATCTAGCGAAATTGTTGGCGTTAGCGCCTTCTATTCTTATTCCACCAGCTCGAATTGCTGCCGCTACTGCCCGGGCACAATAGCCTCGGCTTTGTTGGCTTGCGTGAGTTCTTGCGTAAGACACCGCGGCGTGCTTGTTCCATGACATAAGATTTCCTTATTATTAGAGCGAGGTAAAAGGAAAACATTACGCCGACAGTTAATTAAAAATTGTATCTTATGGTGAGGTTTAATTAACCAACATAAATATCAATGATATTAATTTCGAATTAATAAATATGACAGTGCATTGTATTAGCAATATTTCCCGCAAATCCCATAGTTAACCTTATTCACTCTGTGCCTGTTGTTAAATCCAGTCTGTGGGATTTGCAGAAAAGCATTGCTATTGCTCCGTTTCCCCGGTCACTTCCGGGGTTTTTTATTCGAATACGCGCCCGCCCAATCAATCGCACCTGTCGCTGTGGGCGAGGCGCTAACTATCAATGGATTGTCCATGAAATTACCAGAACTTAACTGGCCGCTGGTGGCCTACCTGTGGGGCGGTTGTATCTGGCTGGGCTCTATCGCTCACTCGGCGTTTCGTTCTCTGTGTGGAGACGACGTGACTATCGTTAGTGTCGTGCTCCAGCTCATAGTTGCCTCGTTTGCTGGTCTGCTGGTTATTTTGATTGCTGTTCGCTGCAGCTGGGGTGCTGAGACAACCGGAATTGTCTGTTCCGTGGCCGGTTAGGCTGGTGGTCGATTCGTCCAGGTAATTGAGCGTCGTGTGATGAGTGGCATTGCCGAAAAGTGATTTTATAAAATTCTACAAAACGACGCTGTCCAACCTGCAAAACTAGTGAATTATGCTGATTTAGCAACTGAGCAGTCGGCCGTTTTTCGGGGTGAATATTTTCCTACGCAACATAAAACTCTGATTGAGGTAGTCCCAATGAAAAAATCTCTACTCGCAATTATCGCGGGGGCTTCGCTGTGCGCGTTGTCTGCCTGTTCCCACTATACCGAAGCAACCGGCCCTAACGGCACCACTGTAAAGCACGTCGCTATCGCTCCAGGTACCAGCGTCACTACGCAGAACGGCTGTATTAACTCCGCTGGCAGCACTTGCACCCAGCAGACCACCACCAGCGATGATGCAACGCAGTAACCACTACAGAGCGTCATTGCAATGGCGCTCGATAGTGAGCACTTGAACATAAAAAAAATTGTTAAATTAAGGAGATACTTATCTGGCGGAATAATCCGCTATAAAGTAAGGCATTGCAATGTTGGAAAATTATTACGGTAAAGGTGCTGCAGATAAAGCAACCCCAGAACAACGTCAGCGCTTAATCGCTGTAGAGGCGGCTCTGGCTATAGCAATTGCTGCCGCACCTAAAAGCGGCGTGCACGAATCATTCGTCGGCCTGGAAAATCTGCTTGATAAAGCTGCTGATGCGATACAAGGCGCTTTAAAAAAATAAAATGAATGGGAACATTCTGCAGGGTCGCTAAGGCGACCTTTTTTATTGCCAGTAATCAGCACTCAGCGCTATCGCTGTGTAGTGATTATTAGGAAGGTGGGCGACCGCCGCCAGTTACGACCTGGCGACAGCCATTCATACCCACACCACGCCGTGAATACGAACCGAGGCCCACTTGCTCGCGCGAGCGGGGCTAAATATAGGTTGAAACATTCGTGGCTGCAAAGATAAAGATCATTTTTAAAGCACTAACCGAGATTTTCGGTTACGTGAAGAACACCCGAACCCATTCAGAAAGCCAGATCGCGCAAATCGCTGCCAGTATTCAGGAATACGGCTGGACTATGCGGCTCAGGCCGCGCTGAATATAACCACTCTACAGGCAGGGATCGCCAGTAATCGCACCTATGACGGCGACAGTGACGCGCTGACGGAGTGGCAAAAATATCTCTGTGATCTGCGAGATATGACCCTGGAGCAATTGCAACAATCGCCAGCAGTTTTCCCGGTAATTCCAGCACCTATTCTTTAAAATCGTTCCCCAAAACACTTTCTATCTACCTGAGATTTAAGGAGATTATCTAAGCCATTTAAGCGAGTAAAAACATGTTTGATTATCACCTAACTTACTGATTTTAAATAAATTCCTATATGCGTGTCTTATCTGGATCCTCGCCAGGTGAAACGCGTCAAGACCGAACATGCTTAACTCCGCAGGCAAAATTGATTTGGCGCAATTCTAAGCCTCTGGCGAAATGTGGGGCAGAAACAGAACAGTTCTTTTTAACCATAACAGTTGTGCTGCTGTTATAGGTCGCACGATCTGATATGCAATCTGGTCACCGCATTTGAATGTTACTTCGACGATAATGAGTTTATCCCGTGGCCTGCGGTGGTTGACGGTGCTGATGACTCTGTGAACATCACCTGTTTATTCGCCTTAAAGCACACCCCGAAAATTGATGCTGTACAGATAGCTGCCCGGGCCTTAGGCAAAGAGCTCTCGCTAACGATGTTGTAAAATTGTTAACTATAACAGTTCTTAAAATATCGTTATTTATGTAGACTGATATATACAGAGGTTGTCACCGATACCGAATATCAGGACGAAAAATGAAGAAGTACCAGCGACTGGCGGAGCAAATTCGCGATCAAATCGCGTCTGGCGTATGGCAACCAGGCGATCGGTTGCCCTCTTTGCGTGAGCAGGTGGCAAGCAGCGGGATGAGTTTTATGACCGTGGGGCATGCCTACCAACTGCTGGAAAGTCAGGGGCGGATCATCGCCCGGCCGCAGTCGGGCTATTATGTTGCCGCACGCCCCGAACGCGAAGCCGCCGTGCCGCAGGTACAGGTCATGCGCGATGAAGCCGTGGATATCAACACCTACATCTTTGACATGCTGCAGGCCAGTCGTGATGCTTCCGTGATGCCGTTTGCATCCGCTTTCCCCGATCCGCGCTTATTTCCGCTTCAGCAGCTTAATCGTTCGCTGGCTCAGGTGAGTAAAACGGCTACCGCCATGAGTGTTATCGAAAACCTGCCGCCCGGAAATGATGAACTGCGTCATGCGATTGCCCGTCGATATGCACAACAGGGAATGGCCCTTTCTCCGGATGAAATTGTAATCACCACCGGCGCGCTTGAAGCGCTTAACCTGAGCCTGCAGGCCGTCACTGAGCCGGGGGACTGGGTGATTGTCGAAAACCCGTGTTTTTACGGCGCATTGCAGGCTCTGGAGCGATTGCGCCTGAAGGCGTTGTCCGTTGCCACCGACGTGAAGGAAGGAATCGACCTTGTCGCACTGGAGCAGACGCTACAGGAGTACCCGGTCAAAGCCTGCTGGCTGATGACCAACAGCCAAAACCCACTGGGTTTTACGCTCAGCGCAGAGAAAAAAGCCCATCTGGTCGCATTATTGGAAAAATACAATGTGATGCTGATTGAGGATGATGTTTACAGCGAACTCTATTTTGGCCGGGAGAAACCGCTGCCGGCTAAAGCCTGGGATCGAGGGGACAGGGTGTTGCACTGTTCATCGTTCTCGAAATGTCTGGTCCCCGGCTTTCGCATTGGTTGGGTTGCTGCCGGGACACATGCCCGTCGAGTTCAGCGGCTCCAGTTGATGAGCACCTTATCCACCAGTTCCCCCATGCAGCTTGCGCTGGTGGACTACCTGTCGACCCGGCGTTATGACGCGCATTTGCGACGGCTGCGTCGTCAGCTGGCGGAACGCAAACAGCAGGCCTGGCAAACGTTGCTGCGTCATCTTCCGGCAGAGGTCAAAATACACCATAACGACAGCGGTTATTTTCTGTGGCTCGAACTGCCAGAACCGCTGGATGCGGGAGAGCTCAGCACCCAGGCACTGGCACACCACATCAGCATTGCGCCAGGTAAGATGTTTTCAACCTCAGGGACATGGTCACGTTTCTTTCGTTTTAATACCGCATGGCACTGGGGTGAACGCGAAGAACAGGCGGTTAAGCAGCTTGGAAAATTAATTCGCGAGATGATGAAATAAAACGGAATGTGCTATTCAATATAAAAGAATAGCGCATTCTTATTTTAGAAATAGTGAATGTTAAACCCTGATGTTATTTATATCAGGTGCCACCATACGAAATATCAATAGTTCTTCCAGGTGCCACCCTGGCACCTAACTCCTTGTCTATACTCCAGAAGATTAAATCACCTTGCTAAACCCGTGGCGTAATGAGCGTTAGCTCACAACCTGATTAAATTTCCTTGCGCCAGCAGGAACGCTTTTAACACCCCGACTATTTTTAGGAAAGGACATATATTTACGGCAAGGCTGCCGCTCAATATTTTTTCGACAGGAGTAAGACGTTATGAGCAAGCAATTTGCCCTCAGTAGCTTGTGTGCACTCAGTATGACGCTGATGACAGCCCAGGCAGCCGAACCCCCAACATCATTAGATAAACCGGAAGGGCGCCTGGATATTATTGCCTGGCCGGGTTATATCGAACGTGGACAAACCGATAAACAATATGACTGGGTTTCACAGTTTGAGAAGGAAACCGGTTGTGCCGTCAATGTTAAAACAGCGGCCACATCAGACGAAATGGTGAGCCTGATGGCGAAAGGCGGCTATGACCTGGTGACGGCGTCTGGCGATGCGTCACTGCGCCTGATTATGGGCAAACGTGTCCAGCCTATAAATCCTGCGCTTATCCCAAACTGGAAAATTATCGATCCGCGTGTGGTTAAAGGGGAATGGTTTAACGTCGGGGGGAAAGTTTACGGCACTCCGTATCAATGGGGCCCCAACTTGCTGATGTATAACACCAAAATTTTCCCAACACCGCCAGATAGTTGGAACGTGGTGTTCGTCGAGCAAAAACTTGAGGACGGAAAAAGCAATAAAGGGCGAGTCCAGGCGTACGATGGCCCGATCTATATCGCCGATGCGGCGCTGTTCGTCAAAGCCACTCAGCCGCAGTTGGGTATCACCGATCCCTATCAGCTCACCGAGAAACAGTATCAGGCGGTCATCAAAGTCCTGAGCGATCAGCACGCACTGATCCATCGCTACTGGCATGACACCACTGTACAAATGAGTGACTTTAAAAACGAAGGTGTGGTGGCATCAAGCGCCTGGCCTTATCAGGCTAACGCCCTGAAAGCAGAAGGCCAGCCAATCGCCACGGTTTTCCCGAAAGAGGGCGTCACCGGTTGGGCTGACACCACCATGCTGCATAGCGAAGCAAAACATCCTGTTTGTGCTTACAAATGGATGAACTGGTCCTTAACCCCGAAAGTTCAGGGCGATGTCGCTGCCTGGTTTGGTTCTCTGCCGGTAGTCCCTGAAGGTTGTAAAGCCAGCCCGCTGCTGGGTGAAAAAGGCTGTGAAACCAACGGCTATAGCTATTTCGACAAAATTGCTTTCTGGAAAACGCCAATCGCAGAAGGTGGAAAATTCGTTCCTTACAGTCGCTGGACGCAGGATTACATCGCCATTATGGGCGGTCGTTAATTCCGCTGGGGGTTTTATGACGTACGCAGTGGAGTTTCATAATGTCTCGCGTCTGTACGGGGATGTTCGTGCAGTTGATGGGGTAAGTATTGCAATTAATGATGGTGAGTTTTTCTCTATGCTGGGGCCATCCGGCTCCGGCAAAACGACCTGTCTGCGCATGATTGCAGGGTTTGAACAGCTTTCGGGCGGTTCAATTAAAATTTTTGGTAAGCAAGCCAGTGAATTACCGCCCTGGGAACGGGACGTCAATACGGTGTTTCAGGATTACGCACTATTCCCGCATATGTCGATTCTCGACAACGTGGCTTATGGGCTGATGGTGAAAGGCATTGATAAAAAGCAGCGGCATGCCAGGGCGCGAGAAGCGTTAGATAAGGTTGCGCTCGGCTTTGTCCATGAGCGCAAGCCATCACAACTCTCTGGTGGACAGCGTCAGCGTGTAGCGATTGCCCGTGCGTTGGTCAATGAGCCTCGCGTTTTACTGTTGGATGAGCCACTCGGTGCGTTGGATCTCAAGCTACGTGAACAGATGCAGTTGGAGCTGAAAAAACTCCAGCAGTCTCTCGGCATCACCTTTATCTTTGTCACCCACGATCAGGGTGAGGCGCTGTCGATGTCCGATCGTGTAGCGGTATTTAACAATGGTCGTATCGAGCAGGTGGATTCACCACGCGAACTCTACATGCGTCCGCGTACGCCGTTTGTGGCGAGTTTTGTGGGGACGTCAAACGTCTTTGACGAAGCGATGTCGGCAAACGTCTGTGGGTTACAGGGGATGTTCTCGCTGCGCCCGGAACACATTCGGTTAAATGATATGGCGGGCGAGGTTCAGGCTCGGGGTGTCATTCAGGCGGTGCAGTACCAGGGGGCGGCGACGCGTTTTGAGCTGAAACTTGCGGGCGGTGAAAAATTGCTGGTGAGCCAGGCGAACCTGACGGGAGAAATGCTGCCGTCGACGCTGTCGCCGGGTCAGCAGGTGATGGCATCGTGGTCACGCGATGTCATGGTTCCGCTTATAGAGGAGAGGTGAATGGCTATGAACGTCATACATTCGCCCGCACAGCCGACAAAGCTGAACCGTATCTCGGGGTTCTTCTGGCGTAATCCAGGGCTTGGGTTGTTTTTGCTGCTGCTCGGGCCGTTGATGTGGTTTGGCATCGTCTACTTTGGATCGTTGCTGACGCTGTTGTGGCAAGGTTTTTACACCTTCGACGATTTCACCATGTCGGTGACGCCAGACCTGACGCTGGCGAATCTGCAGGCGCTGTTTAATCCGGCCAATTACGACATCATTGTACGAACGTTGACAATGGCAGTGGCGGTGACGATTGCCAGCGCCATTCTGGCGTTCCCGATGGCATGGTATATGGCGCGCTATACCAGTGGCAAAATGAAAGCCTTTTTTTACATTGCCGTCATGCTGCCGATGTGGGCGAGCTATATCGTCAAAGCCTATGCGTGGACGCTGTTGTTAGCGAAAGACGGCGTGGCGCAGTGGTTTTTAACCCATCTCGGGCTGGAGCCACTGTTGACCGCTTTCCTCACTTTGCCTGCTGTCGGCGGTAATACGCTGTCAACATCGGGATTAGGGCGCTTTTTGGTTTTTGTCTACATCTGGCTTCCCTTTATGATCCTGCCGGTTCAGGCTGCTCTGGAACGGCTTCCACCCTCGCTTTTGCAGGCATCGGCTGATTTGGGCGCGCGCCCTCGTCAAACCTTCCGCTATGTGGTTTTCCCACTGGCAATACCCGGTATAGCCGCTGGTTCTATCTTTACGTTCTCACTGACGCTGGGTGACTTTATTGTGCCGCAACTGGTGGGACCGCCGGGATATTTCATCGGCAACATGGTGTATTCGCAACAAGGGGCTATCGGCAATATGCCAATGGCGGCGGCATTCACTCTGGTGCCCATTGTCTTAATTGCACTGTATCTGGCGTTCGTGAAGCGTCTGGGAGCTTTCGATGCACTCTGAACGCGCACCCTGGTTACTCAAACTGGCAGCATGGGGAGGGGTTCTTTTTCTGCACTTTCCCATCCTCATCATTGGCACCTATGCTTTTAATACAGAGGAGGCTGCTTTTAGTTTTCCGCCGCAGGGACTGACACTGCGTTGGTTTAGCGTGGCGGCGCAGCGTAGCGATATTCTTGAATCAGTGACGTTGTCACTTAAAATCGCTGCGTTGTCGACAGCAATCGCTCTGGTACTGGGTACGCTGGCGGCGGCTGCGCTATGGCGCAGGGATTTTTTCGGTAAAAGCGCAATATCGCTGTTGCTGCTGTTGCCGATTGCGCTGCCGGGCATTATTACCGGCCTGGCACTGCTGACGGCATTTAAGACCATCAACCTGGAGCCGGGTTTTCTCACGATCGTGGTGGGCCATGCGACGTTTTGCGTGGTGGTTGTCTTTAACAACGTCGTGGCGCGTTTTCGCCGCACCTCATGGAGTCTGGTTGAAGCGTCTATGGATCTTGGCGCCAACGGCTGGCAAACCTTTCGTTATGTCGTGCTGCCCAATCTGGCATCAGCACTGCTGGCGGGCGGTATGCTGGCGTTTGCCTTGTCGTTTGATGAAATCATCGTGACAACGTTCACCGCCGGACATGAAAGAACACTTCCTCTGTGGCTGCTCAATCAACTGGGCCGTCCACGGGATGTGCCTGTTACCAACGTTGTGGCATTGCTGGTAATGCTGGTAACAACACTGCCAATTTTAGGGGCCTGGTGGCTAACGCGTGAAGGCGACACCGTCGCCGGAAACGGTAAATAAACGACGATATGGGAAATTGCTATGCAACATCAATTACTGATTAACGGTGAGCTGGTCAGCGGTGAAGGTGAAAAGCAACCAGTTTATAACCCTGCCACTGGTGAACTTATTCTGGAAATTGCTGAGGCGTCAGCCATGCAGGTTGATGCCGCAGTGCGCGCGGCAGACAACGCGTTTGCCGCCTGGGGCCAAACCACGCCGAAAGTGCGTTCGGAGCTGTTGTTAAAGCTGGCGGATACCATTGCAGATAATGCACAGACCTTCGCGGAGCTGGAATCGCTCAACTGCGGTAAACCGCTACATTGTGTGCTTAATGATGAAATTCCGGCCATCGTGGATGTTTTCCGTTTCTTTGCGGGGGCAGCGCGCACCCTGCAAGGACAGGCCGCCGGGGAGTATCTGGAAGGGCATACTTCCATGATTCGTCGCGATCCGCTGGGTGTGGTGGCTTCCATCGCGCCCTGGAACTATCCGCTCATGATGGCGGCATGGAAGCTGGCTCCTGCGCTGGCCGCCGGCAACTGTGTGGTGATTAAACCTTCAGAAATTACCCCGCTGACGGCGCTTAAACTGGCGGAATATGCGAAAGATATTTACCCGGCAGGCGTGATTAACGTCCTGTTTGGCCGGGGTAAAACGGTGGGCGATCCGCTGACTGGCCATGAAAAAGTCCGTATGGTTTCACTGACCGGCTCAATTGTGACCGGAGAACATATTATCCAGCATACTGCGCCTTCGATTAAACGCACGCATATGGAACTGGGCGGAAAAGCCCCGGTGATTATTTTTGATGATGCCGACCTTGATGCGGTGGTCAGTGGTGTACGGACCTTTGGGTACTACAACGCTGGACAGGATTGCACTGCGGCGTGTCGAATCTACGCGCAAAAAGGCATCTATGATGCGTTGGTCGAAAAACTCGGCGCCGCCGTTGCCAGCCTGAAAATTGGCGCACCGAATGATGAAACGACAGAACTGGGACCGTTAAGCTCACAGGCGCATCTTGACAGGGTAGCTAAAGCGGTCGATGACGCGAAAGCGCTCGGACACATCAAGGTCATCACCGGCGGCAAAAAAGTGGAGGGTTCTGGCTACTATTTTGCGCCAACGTTGCTGGCGGGCGCGAAACAGGAAGATGCTATTGTGCAGCGTGAGGTCTTTGGTCCGGTGGTCAGTGTTACCGTCTTTGATGATGAAGATCAGGTCCTGGCGTGGGCCAATGATTCGAAGTATGGACTGGCATCGTCAGTCTGGACGCGGGATGTTGGTCGCGCGCACCGACTGAGCGCCCGCCTGCAGTATGGCTGTACCTGGGTCAACACCCACTTCACGCTGGTGAGTGAAATGCCGCATGGGGGACAAAAACAATCAGGCTATGGCAAGGATATGTCGGTCTACGGACTGGAAGATTACACGGTGATTCGCCATGTCATGATCAAGCATGAGTAATATCTTAAACCGCTGACGGTAAAAGGGGCACGGATAGCTAAATATCGTCAAACGTGTCTCTATACTATGCGCGCCACTGGCCTCGTCGCCATCGGACGGCGGTAAGTTGGAAATATCCGCGAGGTCAGGCTAATTTGCACATAATCAGGCCCCGGCACAATGTCGGGGCCTGAATATTTAGGTGAGTGTTCTAACGACGGCACAGGCTACATAGCCAGGCGATGAACGCACAGACAGTCAGAACCAGTCCCAGTTGCTGCACGATACCCGCTAACCCTAACATCATTCCCAATAACAGGTAGTAGCATAATCCGAACAGAGCCCCCGCGGCCCCGGCCTGTTCACGATAGTGATGCAGAGCCTGACTCAGCACATTGGGGATCGCAATGCCATAGGCAACAACAACCCCAACCACAGGCAGCAGAATCCAGACTGAATGCTGTAGCCACCATGCTGCGAGACCAGACAGCAGAGCTAAAGCACAGGCATGGCGCACCAGATATTCCGATGACAAACCGATCATTAACAGCTTGCGATTCAGCAGGCTGCCTGAGAGTGACGCGAGGGCAAGCAAGAATCCCGTCCATCCAAATGCTCTGGAACTCCATCCTAACTGTCCGAAAAGAAACGGGGCCAGGCTGTAATAGCTGAATAGCATGGTATTCAACAGTGCAACCAGCATGGCATTTTTCCACAGTGTACTGTCCCTGACCATGCGGGAGACCAGTCCCGTTAATTGCGGTCGGCGCGTCGTCTCCGGCCGTGTTTCCGGCAATAAGGCTGCGGTTAGCATTAGCAACAGTATCGCCAGCAATACCAGCGCAGTAAAAACGCCCGTATGACCGTATAGACTGACTAACCAACCTCCGCTCACCAGACCAAAAACCGGGCTGATTGCCAGTGCTGCGCCCATAATGGAAAAAATGCGGGACAGTGTTGTTGATTCATAACTGTCCCTCAACATAGTCTGCACCACCACAGACCCGGCGGCCGCGCCAATGGCTGATACCATACGGGCCAGCAGCAAGATGCTGAAATCAGTGGCAATAACCGCCATTACGGAGCCTGTCCCGTAACAGAGGAGTCCAGCCATCATTGCCCTGCGCCGTCCAATGCAGTCGCTAAGCCAGCCCCACAGTGCAACCCCCACGGCAAAGGCGACAAAATAAACGGAAAGTGTTTGAGCAGCACGTTCACTGCTTATTTGAAAAAACGTGGCGATATTTGGCAATGCCGGGCTGTAAATGGTTTCCACCAGTTGTGGAAACATAATCAGTAATGTGAGAAGCCATAAGGGCGGTCGATGAGTCATATTCATAGCAATATCCAGAGAAACAAAAAACTTGGGGGGATTATTGCTGAATAGAAAATGTCTAATTACCATTATCAGGACTTTATATATCAAATATCGGACAGATGATGAAAATTGCGCCTGATGATGTCTTCGACCCGGATGGTTTTAAGGAAACAGTCGTCGGTATTGCCTCTGATATGGGCGTACATGATTCAGGTCGGCACAGTCATCTTCGCCATCAGTTACTCTTTTCGGCGGCGGGGTGCATCACCATTGAACTGGAAAATACCCTGTGTCTTCTTCCGCCTCGCCGTGCGGTCTGGATCCCCGCGGGTACGGTTCACCGGGCCATCATGCGAGGGGTGATGGCTTATCGGTCATTATATTTTTCAACCATTCTGCCGACGTTATCCGCCTTGCCCCTACAGGTTGTCGAAGTGAACCCGCTCTTTTTTGAAGTCATAGAACGGATGGCATTCTGGCCCTGGCAGATGACAGAAACGCAGCAGGCCAGCCTCATCACTGTTTTTTGTGAAGAAATCAAGGCCGCACGTCGTGAAAACTGGACGTTGCCGTTTCCCTCAGATATCCGGCTGAATCTGTGGCTGGAAGGGGTTCGAATGGGGGCGTTACCGCCCCGACTGAATCAGTTGTCCCGCCAGGTCGGTGCTTGCGAACGAACAATCAGCCGCATCTTTATCAGGGATACCGGGATGAACTATCAGACCTGGCGGCAGCAATTCAGGTTGTTAAAAGCGATGGAGATGTTGGCGGAGGGGGACTCAATCAGCCAGGTGGCGCAACAGCTGGAATTTGTTAGCGACAGTGCTTTCATCGTGTTTTTTCGGCAGCTAACAGGTACAACACCGACCCGCTATCACGGGGGAATAATGCCGCAGAAGGATTAGGGGTATTACATATTAAGGATAATTTACCGGGCAGTGGCGGAGTGGGAAGATCGTTTACTAATGGCAGAGAGAAGATTTTCTCTCTGCCAGCAGGCGCTGCAATTCATCAAAAAGAGTCACATCAAGCAAACCAGCCGAACCTTACGGATATCAGGCTGAAAAGTCCTACAGCAGCAAATATATTTATCAGCACCACAGTCTTACTGGAAACATTCATTTTTGCCACCTTTCGTTTTAACCCCTTTGGGTATAGTACGGCTTATAACTATCCGCAATAGTACGAAATCTGAACATATTGAAAGTGGGCTGTTATTTAGGCGGTTTTCTTAAATAAATGAATAAAACTTGATGTGGGTCATAAAAGAGAGCATATTGCGCGCGATTTTCCCTTCTGGCCTGGATGCCCTAAATGTCTCTGTACCAAAAAATGTTGATTTTTTATGCGGTGATGGCCGCTATTGCGGCAATCATCACCTGGTTTCTGTCGCGTGATAAAAAACGTATTCGCTTTCTGAGCGCGGTATTAGTCGGGGCGACATGGCCGATGAGCTTTCCTGTCGCACTCCTGTTTTCTCTTTTCTGATGGCGCGGTCAATGCCGTATCAGGGGGTTAGCAGAGCGACTAAGCGCAGTCTGTCGTCTTTGGTTACGTCCAGAGGATGCTGGTATCCCACGTTTTCATTTGCACGAGTGTACAAAGCAACCAGCCAGTCGTAAACGTGTCGGCTTGCACCGTGCTGCGGCTGCTCATCCAACTGAGTCAGGCGCGACATCGGTTGTTGTACTGGCGCACTGAAAATAGCCGCGCCCTTGAGGACTCTGCTGGCAGGGCGTTGATCCTCTGCAACGTTGGCGTAGCCAAGCCAGGTAATAAAATCACCGATATCGGCGTGTAACTGCGCCCCGCAGACATTCTCTCGCTGCATAATCTGCTGAAGCCGCTGAGGCATCTCGAGCCGATAGCTGGTAGTGATAAGAATATCGGCTACCTGCCTAAGCGTTCGCGGATCAAGCCGCAATCGGCGCGCATTATTGTCATCACGACACCACTGACGCACATGGTTGATCCACATTTTGTGCGCTTGATACCCGGTCTCTTTGCTTTCGGATGAGTGCAATGGCTCCCGGATATCGGCAAACAGGTCAATCTCTTCATTAAAGAGTCCACTGACTTGTTCTTCGCGTGGCTGCTGGATACGCAGCAACGACTCAAAGCAGCGCATCGGTGGTAGTAACCCCTCCAGAAGTTCACCATGCTTTGCTGCCTGGGCCTGAAGCTGGCGGATCACTGTCTCGCTGGAGTCTGGCACGCTTTCGCTGTCGTTAAGCCAACTCATCAGCGTTTCCCGAACATGCTGTTGATGCTGTTCATGCAGGGACGTTAGCCGAGACTGGCGTTGTTGCGCTGATGTCGCCTGCGACAACCATTCAGCAAGGCGCAACAAGCTGTGTTTATCCAGTGCCTGCAATGTCCCCCAGCGCAACCCGGGCTTGCCCATTAATTGCTGCACGGCCTCATCAAGGTTTTGCTGTGTGCTAAAACGAGCATCTTGTGGCGTAATGGCCCACACAACCCCCGGTAATGCCGCATCATGTACGGGTTGGGTATCGTTGGCCCAGCTCATTAATTTGCGCGTGATGGCCGGTGTCTGCGAGCGTGAAGACACTGCGTTGCAGATCAGCAGGACATCGGGTTGCAGATGCTGGCGGTAATGTTCCAGCATCCAGCCTAATTTGGCCCGCCACAGCGGGTTGGGGTGAGCATCAGGTGCGAGGGGGATATCGAGCAGGTCGACGTTTTCCAAAACTGAGTCTTCAACAGTCAGCACCAGTTCACGCGTCAGCAGTGCCAGCGATTCCAGCGACAGACTGACCGCGTTAAGCAACTGATGGTTTTCAACAGGATGAACCACCACATCGCTTTGCGCGTCGTTCCCGGTTAATGCGACCTGGGTCAGGAAGCTTTCGGCAGGCAAGCCAAAATGATCGACCAGCAAACTCAGCGGTGCGGCTAGCTCGTGTGCCTGTCCGGTTTGTTGCAAAGTGTGCGCTAATGCCAGCCATTGCTGCGTTAACTCTGGTTGTTCTCCCCACAACAGCGCCCAGGCGTGAGCGCGGGTGGTCAGATCCAGTGCCGGCAGCAACGTAGCAAACTGATGCCATAGCGCATCATCAATTTGCTGCTGGTTCGCAGGAACGCAAGAGCGCCAGAAACGGCCGATGGCGGCTACGTCATCTGCCGTGACGCCCTGAACCGGATGACGCTGACGCAGCGTTTGCCATTTTTCTAACCGGGCTTCAATAATCGATTTTTCAACCTGGCGGCTGTCAGGCATTGCGCAAAACTGTGTGATAAACAGCTGTACCAGTTCCGCTTCACTCAGTAAGCGCAGACGCAGAGGCCACTCGCTATCAACGGGATTGTCTTCACGCGTAAAGCGGATCGCCATGTTGGTCGGCGCATGGCCCGGATTGATATGCGAAAAGTAATCAAAGCTGCGATCCGGTGTAGCAATATTCAATTTCCCACTGGTGTTGCTGCACAGTGCGGACAACAGATGTGCTTTTGCTGGCTGTGAATGACCGTACAGACCCACACAGCCACGTGATGAGAACGCCGTGTTCAGCGCAGACTCAGTAACCGCGGCGATGGTGAGCTGAGCAAGCAGAGAATCCGCTTCATCATCAAGACGCGCTGCACGCTGGCGTGTGTCATTCACCCATTCGATGGCGGCATGTGCTGTGTTAAACATCTTACTCATTTCAGGTACACACTCCCGCTATCAATCCAGTAATGGCTGCCGCTATGGCGACGATCTGCCAGTGTATTCAGTTTTAACGTTAGGGCATTGGCAGCAACGGGCGTGCCATCCTGTAGCCAGGCATCACTGAGAACGAAAAATTCCGGTCCCGTCTCTTTGCTGCCGCCGCGCAGTTGCAGCCGTACATTTAGTACACCGTCACCGGCAATTGTTTTTGCCAGCTCAGCAGAATTGATGCTCAGTGTATACAGCGGAGTGGCTGGCCAGCGGCTGTTTGCTAACTGGCGAAAGCCCAGTGTCACGTTACCGCGCAGCGGGAAGTGCAAACGGGTATCCAGTTTTGCTCCAGGTTTATCCAGATCGATGTCGTGATACCAGATATTTTCATCGCGCAATGTATTGACCGTATTATCCAGTACACCGAGGTAGCGGACCGTCGAGTACGCGCCGATATCCGCAGCTTTAAAGTTAAAGCGCGGCAGGCGTAAATCCAGCGCCAGGCTACACAGCATCGCGCCAACGGCAGCGGTAGATTTTGGATTGCCGATACGCCCTTGCTGGCTGAACGGATACCACTCATGTACGCGATAGCTGTCCATCCAGATCATGCGGTTGACCGGAACGGGTTGCAGATGGCGGATTAGCGCCTGAACTCCCGGCAAACAGGCGGGTCTGCCAGTGACTAACAAAATATCGCAACGATAGTGGGAAATCGCTTCACAAACGGCGTGCAGAGGGGATGTCAGGGTAAATTGCCCTGCCAGCAGCGCTTCTTGCAACTGTCTGAACTGCACCTGCAACGGAACGCTCAGCACATCAAAAGCCGGTGAACCAGACGGTAATGCATGATCGATAGCCTGTTGGATATAGTTCATCACATTGCGCGTTGGACGCTGTGAAAGCAGTTCGCCAAAGGTGGCGTGCAACCCCGCTACGGGATCGTTAATATCGCTTTGCTCCCAGGCACTTAGCACCGCATGACCCAGTGGCATAAAGAGTTGTAATGCGGTTTGTTGTCGCAAAATAGCCTGAGTATCGATTCTCCCGGAATCACCAAACAGTGTGGCTAGCAGGGCGGCGGCATCGGTCACGCCAGCCTGTTGTAAGCGGGTTTGCAGGGCGGGCAGTATGCAGCGTTGTATGACATCCAACAACATGTCATCCCCAGCGACTTTGAAGCCTTCACGAAACAGCAAATGCGGGGTGATTTTGACATTCGCCCCAACGCCGTCATCCAGTTGATAATGGACCACGGCCATATCCGTCGTACCGCCGCCAATATCGATGGAGGCGACGCGCAGCGCACGACCTTTAACTTCACCGGGTTCTGGCTGGCGGTCCGGACGGGCGAGGGCGTTGAAGAACGATTCTGTGTGCCCGTCATAGTGTGAAATCGCTTCGTTATACAGCCAAACCAACTGCCCGCAGCTGGCCTCATCCCACTCCATTTGGATCTCAGGTACGGGAACGACGCTTTTTTCTTGCTGTTTGCGGGTGGTAAAGTCTTCGTCCTGCGGGTGCCAGCCCATTGCTTTCCAGACCAGCGCAATGGCTTCAAACATACGCAGACGGAAGATCTCACGTTCCTGTTTTGGCATGGCTGACGGCAGCGTGAGGATCAGCGTACGCAATTGGCGTGGAGAGGCCGGGAAACCGAGACGCAGCCGTGTCGCTACGCTGTTAATTTGTCCCAGCGCCTGGGCCAGAATCTCGCACAACATATGTGTCATCAGCGTGCTGCGGCTGTATTGTGGTGAGAACACTGGCAGCCGGTCATCTTGCGGCAGGCTGAACAGCGGCTGACCGTCATCGTTCATCAGATTCATCAGCGGGAAGGCGGTAGCCAGCGGCTCGCGCTGCGTTTTACTGTTCATCTGGCTAAAGCGCCAGTCGTGTAAAACGGGGGTTTCATCCCATAAGTACCGACGTGGGCTGGAGATCCCACTGCTGCCTTCCGTTCCCATTCGCTGCATCGCCAGCTTACGGGCTTCATCCCCAACGCGGACAATCGACGGCCAGATAAATGCATCATCGCGACCGCTCTCAACGGAGAAATGTTGCTTTCCAAAGCGCGCCTCGGAAAACTCCAGTCGGCTGGTGAACAGGGGATCGTTGAGGAACTGTGGTTCGCTTAATGAACGCACCTGTAATTCGGCCGTCTGACGCAAACCGTCATTGGCATCGCCATGATCTTCAATCAACACGCCGCAGGTATGGGTATTGCCAATATCCAGAATCAGATCGACAGGAATCGCGGGTGTGCTGAGCGTATGGGTCACCAGCTTCACTTCCGGGACGGAAAGTTGTTCGCCTAGCAGGGTCAACAAATTCAGCCAGTGCGCCTGGTATTCAAAGTTTCGTAGCGCTTGTTGGATCTCCTGCTCTGAACGGTTTTCTTGCTGCGTGACGTGCTGCAAAAAGGACTCGCGTAGCCAGCCATCAATCCACGTCTGGTCGAGGAAATCTGCGATCTCATTATCGTGCCAGGCCAGCGCAAATCGCGTGCCATTCAGCAGATCGTTCTCATTGGGCGTCAATGCTGCCGGGGCTTCAGTCAACTGACTGTCCAGCGCCACCGTGACACGGTGAGTATTGCCGGCACTGTCCGGTTGTGCGAGTTTTCGCACCTGCACGCGCGCCCAGTTATCCGGGCCTTCAACAAATGTGCGGGGCGGGTTAAAACGCAGGAACGGCAGCGGCAACCAGACACCGTCAAGAACGTCCAGAGAATAATGCAGCGTCTGCGTGCTTTCCGGTTTCACTACTTCGGGTTGACCACCGGTATTGCCCGGCAGGGTATAGCGTCCCGACGCCAGATCGAAATCCAGACGCAGAAGGGGACCGTTTGCCGTTTTACGCACAAAACGACCGTGGTGCGCAGATTCCTGTGGTGTCAGCCCAAAATCCAGAAATTGCACACCGCTATTGGCGATGAGCGTTACGCTCTGTTTGTAATCACACAGATTCACCAACATAAAATCAGGCACCTATCTTTTTGATCGTCAAAGGGATATCCGCGTGTTCGTCATAACGCGCGGTACAAGCTGCGACGTCGTTTGTCCCTGCTTTACAGGTGATTTCGGGCATGGGGTATCGCGAACCGTCCGTGCAACGGGCATTCCCGCGACTCTTAATCATTAATTCGCCCGATTGATGCAAACCAGAGAAAATCTCGGCGCGACAAACGATATTGTCGCCATGCACCACGCGCGCAGTGCCTTTATTGGCCTGAATTTGATAACGCAGCGACGGGGCCTTACCACTGACCGGATCTTTTATATCGACCAGCACACGCCAGTTGCCGTTAAGAAAACGTGTTGTACCAGCCTTCATCTGGTTGGCATCCATTACCAACGCATCTTTCGGGATGGCGGCAATTACCACTGGTCCTTCTACGGGCTTCTCTTTTTTCACCGGCGGAATAACTTCAGCCCGATGCAGCGGCAGCGAAGGTGTCAGCTCTGGCAGGGGTTTACTGTCACCCTTTGCAACGTCAATGGGGACAACCGCAGGTGCGGGAGATTCTGCGTGCTGTTTCCACAATAGCGGCCCTGCAATGGCGGCAATCACTGCCGCAGCGACGGGCAGGCCCCATAGCGGTAGGCGACGTGTGGGCTTACGCTGAACTGGCGGCGGCGCGATCTCTGGCTCACTCACGATGACCGGGGGGGAGGGTTCGGGATCCGCGGGTTTCGGTAGCTCAATAGCCGTTGTCAGCAGCGGGGTATCGGCCTCGGCGAAAGTGATTTCCGCCGGGATTTCTTCGGCTTCCGGCTCCGGTTCAGGTGCCACTACAACTGGCGGAACATCGGTATGACGCAGGCAATCGAGTACATCGTCACGGGTGTTTTCATTTAGATTGACGAAGCCCCAGAACGTAATGACGGGTTTGCCATCAACCAGGAACACGTGGTTCTCACCTGGAAACTGGATGGCTTTGTCGAGTAGTGAACCAAACAGTTGCAGGGAAGTTTTACCTGATTGCAGGCTTTTTCGACTCAGGGCCGCGGCATTCTCCAGCGTACTGGACAGATAGCGCAGAGCCCGAAAACGCGCATCTTCATCAGCGGCTTTCCACGCGACAGCCTTTCCTTCAATCGGGGAGTACCAGTCCACCCGATCGCCACTGTCGTTAACTTGTGGGATTGCCAGACAATCCGCCATCGCCTGTTGTTTACGCAGACGAAGCGTTTCACGAATTTGTAGTGCTGAATCAAACACGGCCTGACCACCGCCACCCACGGCCTGATAGTCATCCAAATTGCCGCTGCGCAAGAGAGTTTTTGCCACGTAATTGCCCCTTAGACTTCTTCACACATCTACTTTACGGGGAATAAAAGTAAGCAAACGTCGGAAGAGAGGCAAAAAGGGGCGAATTTTCATGGCATAGAGTATCGGGAAAAATCTTGACGTTTTGAAAAAGACTTAAGGTAAATTATTTCGCCTGCGATGATGAATTAATCAGCGAAAACCACCAGATTAGAATAACCTGATAGAGATTTGTTATTAGTGCGTCTTTGCCAGCTATGCTCTGATAGACGAGTAAATAATAAAAGAAGAAGGCTTATAACCATGATTGCAAGGAAAACGCTGCTCGCGCTGGCACTTAGCGCCGTCTTACCAACAGGCGCTGCCTATGCCGCCAGTACTGATACCATTGTTTACTGTTCTGAAGCATCGCCGGAATCATTTAACCCCCAAATTGCCAGTTCAGGTCCGTCGTTTGTCGCCAGTTCACAGGTGTTGTACAACCGATTGATCAACTTCGATCCGGTCAAAAATACCCCGGTTCCGTCTCTGGCAACGGAGTGGACAATTTCCCCCGACGGCAAGACCTACACATTTACCCTGCGTCAGGGCGTGAAGTTCAATAGTAATAAGTTCTTTAAACCTACCCGTGATTTCAATGCCGATGACGTCGTTTTCTCGGTATTACGCCAGAAAGATGCTGATCATCCGTACCATAAGGTTTCACAGGGTAGCTATGAATATTTCAACGATGTTGGCCTGGACAAACTGATTAAAGAGGTTAAGAAGGTTGATGATTATCATGTTCAGTTTGTCCTGAACGAGCCCAACGCCGCATTTCTTGCTGACTGGGGGATGGATTTTGCCTCTATTCTTTCGGCAGAATATGCCGATGAGATGCTGAAAAAAGGCACGCCGGAAAACGTCGATAACTGGCCGATTGGTACCGGGCCTTATGTCTTGCAACAGTACAAGCAGGATTCACAAATCCGCTATCTGGCAAACCCGAACTACTGGGATGGTGCGGTGCCAACGAAACATCTGATTTTCTCCATCACACCAAACGTACAGACGCGACTGGCGAAACTGCAAACCAACGAATGCCAGATTATTCCCGCGCCAGCACCGGTGCAGTTTGATGAAATCAAAAAGAACAAGGATCTGACGCTGCATTCGGTCGAAGCGTTGAATGTCGGTTATCTGGCGTTTAATACGGAGAAAAAACCGTTTGATAACGTACTGGTGCGCCAGGCGCTGAACTATGCGACAGATAAAAAAGCCATTATTAACGCGGTCTTTTTAGGTTCCGGCACGGTGGCGAAATCGCCAATCCCGCCGAACATGATGGGCTTCAATAAAGGCCTGAAAGATTATGATTACGACCCACAGAAAGCGAAAGAACTGCTGAAGAAAGCAGGGCTGGAAAACGGTTTTGAAGCGACATTGTGGTCTATGCCAGTGCAGCGACCCTATAACCCGAACTCTCGTCGTATTGCTGAGATGATTCAAAGCGACTGGGCAAAAGTCGGTGTGAAAGCGAAAATCGTCTCCTGGGAATGGGGGGAATATCTTTCCGGGATGCGCAAAGGCGAGCACGATACTGCGTTGTTTGGCTGGATGTCAGATAACGGTGACCCGGATAACTTTGCTGATGTTCTGCTGGGTTGCGACAGCATTAAAACCGGATCAAACGCCGCGCGCTGGTGTGATAAAGAGTATAATTCACTGGTTCAAAAGGCGAAACTGGTGAGCAAACCGCAAGAGCGCGCCGCGCTTTACCAGCAGTCGCAGGAAATTTTCTATCAGCAGGCTCCGTGGATTGCGCTGGCGAATGGCAAAACTTTCTATGCCACACGCAGTAACGTCAGCGGATACAGCGTTAGCCTGATGGGCAGTGATTTTTCAAAAGCGAAATTAAATTAATACGTTAAGGAGGGAGTATGTCGCATCTGGATGAGGTCAGCGCACGTGTTGATGCTGCCATTGAAGACAGCGTCATTACGCATATGAATGAATTGCTGATTGAACTGAGCGATGATGTTGCGCTGAGCCGGGAAGATCGTTACACCCAGCAACAACGTTTGCGTACAGCAATCGCACATCATGGGCGGCAACATAAAGAAGATATGGAAGCGCGTCGTGAGCAACTGACCAAAGGCGGCTCTATTCTTTGATATTTCCTTGCCGGATGGCGGTGTTCACACCTTATCCGGCGTTCCGTAGGCCTGATAAGCGAAACGCTATCAGGCAATTAAAATGAGCGCCTCGCCACCAGCCAGGCGCCCACTACCAGCAATATCGCACCGCATACCGGACCCACCAGCGCGCGAAGCGGTACACCCTGGTTACGCAGAATATCCAGCACCAGACCGCCAATAAGCTGGCTGGCGACCAGCACCGCGATGGTGGTGGCGGCACCTACGTTTTGGTATCCGCTGATACTGGCAAAAACAAAGAACGATCCCAGTAAACCCGGGATCAATGTCCACCAGCGCACGCTGGAAACCAGTTCGCCAAACCCCGCCGCACCTTGTTTAAACCACAGTATGCTGACAAACAGGACGATCCCGACCAGTGAGTTAAGCAGCATAGCAATAAGGATTGTCGAAGACGTCTGGGTAATGCGCACCATCAACGTGTTTTGCACCACCAGACCAATACCTGCGGCAATCAGAAACGAGAGGGTCAGCGTCTGATTCATCCACGCGCATCCGGTTCGCTGCGGTCATCTAACTGCAGCTGCATAAAAGTCAGATCCAGCCAACGACCAAATTTAGTCCCGACCTGGGGCATCTGCGCGGTAATATTGAAGCCCAGCGTGCTATGCAGGTGGAGCGATGCCTGATTTTGCGACTCAACTCCTGCCACCATGACATGCTTGCCACACGCGCGCGCTTCTTCAATGAGTCTGCTGAGCAGCTTGCGCCCCAGCCCTTTTCCCTGATGTTCCGGGTGCACGTACACTGAATGTTCGACGGTATGACGGAAACCATCAAAGTTGCGCCAGTCGCCAAAAGAGGCGTACCCCGTAACGACACCATTCTCTTCACTTACCAGCACCGGATACCCCAGCAGTTGACGAGCTTCATACCAGGAGATGCGGTTTTCGGCATCGACCGTTTGATCGTTCCAGATAGCGGCCGTATGCAGTACGGCGTGATTGTAGATTTCTGCGATGGCGGCGCAGTCGTCTTTGCTGGCAAATCGAATTGACATGTTGAACCTCAGGGGTTGTTCACTATAGTATTACAATATGAATACTATTGAAGACAGCATAAATCAACGGATCAGTGCAAGAATTCGCATTGAGCGGGAATCTCGCGGTTGGTCGCTGACGGAACTTGCCGAACGTGCAGGGGTGTCGCGGGCGATGATCCATAAAATAGAACGCGGAGAGAGCAGTCCAACGGCGACGCTACTGGGACGGCTTTCCGGTGCGTTTGGTATCAGCATGTCCACGCTGATTGCCCGGGCCGAAATGCAGGAGGGTAAACTGCTGCGTTTTGCCGATCAGCCGGTCTGGCACGATCCGCAAAGTCACTATTTGCGCCGCCACGTTTCTCCGCGCAGCGATCTGCCTATCGATCTGGTGCAAATCGAATTACCGGCGGGCAGTGATATCCCGATGCCCGCCTCTTCCTACGTGCAGGCCCGACAGCTTCTCTGGTTGCAGCAGGGAGAATTGGTGTTTGTGGAAGGTGATACACGCCACGAAATGAAAGCCGGGGATTGCCTGGAGCTGGGGCCGCCAAACGACTGTCGGTTTATCAATGAAACCGCACAGTCCTGCGTTTATCTGGTCGTGCGGTTAAACCATGCTGGCAATTAATGTGAAAGCATCACAGAGATAGCGCGTCTACTATTGATGGATTCATGCCAAAAGCAGAGGAGAACATCAATGGGTCAACAAATGCAACGCAATCGTCGCTGGGTTCTGGCGTCACGCCCGCATGGCGCACCGGTGCCCGGTAACTTCCGTCTTGAAGAAGAGGCCATCGCGACGCCCGGTGACGGAGAGGTACTACTGCGTAACGTCTACCTCTCACTCGATCCCTATATGCGTGGACGTATGAGCGACGAGCCGTCTTATTCGCCTCCGGTTGAGATTGGTGCCGTGATGGTGGGTGGCACGGTCAGTCGGGTCGTGGCATCGAATCATTCGGATTTTAAACCCGGTGAATGGGTGCTGAGCTATAGCGGCTGGCAGGACTTCGCCATCTCTAATGGTTCTGATTTGGTAAAGTTAGGCGATCACCCTGAGCATCCTTCCTGGGCGCTTGGTCTGCTGGGGATGCCGGGTTTTACGGCGTATATGGGGCTGCTGGATATTGGCCAGCCCAAAGCCGGTGAGACACTGGTTGTTGCTGCGGCAACCGGACCTGTTGGCGCAACCGTGGGCCAGATCGGCAAGCTGAAGGGCTGTCGGGTCGTTGGTGTGGCAGGTGGGGCTGAGAAATGCCGCCATGCTACCGACGTGTTGGGCTTTGATATTTGTCTCGATCACCATGCCCCCGATTTCGCACGCCAACTGGCACAAGCCTGTCCGCAGGGTATCGATATCTATTATGAAAACGTCGGCGGCAAAGTTTTTGACGCCGTTTTGCCGTTACTTAACACCTCCGCGCGTATTCCGCTGTGTGGCCTGGTGAGCGGTTATAACGCCACATCACTGCCGGCGGGCCCAGACCGTTTACCGCTGCTTATGGCCACGTTACTGAAAAAACGTATCCGCTTGCAGGGCTTTATCATTGGTCAGGATTATGGTCACCGCATTCATGAATTTCAGCGAGAAATGGGGCGCTGGGTTCAGGAAGGCAAGATCCACTATCGTGAGCAAGTCACTGAGGGGCTGGAAAATGCACCGGAGACCTTTATTGGTCTGCTGACCGGTAAAAACTTTGGCAAGGTCGTGATTCGTCTTGCTGAAGAGTGATACGAAGGGGTTAAAGGCGGTAACAGCCTGATGGCACTTCGCTTATCTGGCCTACACAGTACTCAAATGTAGGCCGGATTTGGCGTCAACGCCGCCATTCGGCACGGGGTATAGAGTCAATCTGTTGTAACATTGATTTCGCCGCAAGCGAGTATTCATGGAGAAAATAAGAAGGTTTTCACCGAAAGTGAATAAACACTCCACTTTGCGATAAATAATGATTACTATTCTCATTCCTAAAAAGGCAAAACCATGATTTTGCTCATTGAAGCTATGTGAAGCAGTAACAACTGAATTTATCAAAGGGAGTCGTCATGTCTTTACGTCATCTGTTTTCACCGCGCCTGCGTGGTTCTTTACTGTTAGGTTCACTGCTCGTTGCATCATCATTTAGCACACAGGCTGCGGAAGAACTGCTGCGCAAAGGCGTAGGTAAAGGTGCCTACGAAATGGCGTATAGCCAGCAGGAAAACGCACTGTGGCTGGCCACCTCGCAGAGTCGTAAGCTGGATAAAGGTGGGATAGTTTACCGTCTTGATCCGGTGACGCTTGAAGTGACTCAGGTTATTCATAACGATCTCAAACCGTTTGGCGCGACCATCAATAACGCGACGCAAACGCTGTGGTTTGGTAATACCGTGAATAGCGCGGTGACGGCGATTGATGCGAAAACCGGTGAGGTGAAAGGGCGCCTGGTACTGGATGCGCGTAAACGTTCTGAAGACGTCCGTCCGCTGCAGCCTCGTGAGCTGGTCGCCGATGACGCCACCAACACGGTATACATCAGCGGAATTGGTAAGGATAGCGTGATTTGGGTCGTGGACGGTGAGACTGTCAAACTTCAGGACACTATTCCAAATACCGGTAAAATGAGCACTGCACTGGCCGTCGACAGCAAGGCTAAACGCCTGTATACCGCCAATGCCGATGGCGAATTCATTACCATTGATACCGCCACCAACAAAATTCTTAGCCGCAAAAAACTGCTGGACGATGGCAAAGAGCACTTCTTCATTAACCTGAGCCTGGATACGGCCGGTCATCGTGCGTTTGTCACTGACTCCAAAGCGGCGGAAGTGCTGGTTATCGATACCCGTAACGGCAATGTGCTGGCAAAAGTTGCCGCACCGGAATCTCTGGCCGTACTGTTCAATCCGACACGCAATGAAGCCTATGTAACCCACCGTCAGGCCGGTAAAGTCAGCGTGATCGACGCGAAAAGCTATAAAGTGGTTAAAACCTTCGATACCCCGACGTTCCCAAACAGCCTGGCGCTCTCTGCCGATGGCAAAACCCTGTACGTGAGTGTGAAACAGAAATCCACACGCGAACAGGAAGCGACTCAACCGGACGATGTTATTCGTATCGCCCTGTAATTCTTCGGAGGGGGCAACCCCTCCTGTCATTTCTCTATACGCCACGATACGCCTCGTTACACCCCATCGGTAGCCTGACAAACTTCAGCGACTTACACTACGCCCTCAACGGCTAACTGAATAACACAGGAATACCATGAAAAAGCCATTAATCTGTCTTTGTGCGGGCGTAATGCTGTTTACGCTGGCTGGCTGTACCACCGATTACGTCATGACGACGAAAAGCGGACAAACTATTACCACCCAGGGCAAACCAAAACTGGATAAAGATACGGGAATGACCAGCTATACCGATCAGGATGGGAATGCGCGGGAAATTAACAGCAATGATGTTGCTCAGCTAATTGAAGCAAACTAAGTCGCTCAAATGGGTAGGTCAGAAATCTGACCTACCTTAAAGCGTTACGGCGCGGTACGGTGGATTTCCGCGACGCGTTTACGTACACCAAACCAGCCAGCGACCAGCAGAATGGCAATCAGCGGTAATGAGGCGATAGTGTAGGTCCCATTCGGATAGTCAAACGCCATCAGCACCAGCACAGCCAGTAAAAAAAACAGTGTTAGCCAGGACGTAAACGGCGCACCAGGCAGTTTGAAGTGAACGTCTGCCGCTTTGCCATCTTTAATGGCCCGACGCAGACGCATCTGGCACACCATAATGAATGCCCACGATGCAATGATGCCCAGTGAGGCAAAGTTAAGCACGATCTCGAACACCTGCGAGGGCACCAGGTAGTTGAGAAAAACCCCGACGACGTACACGACAAGCGTGGCAAGTATCCCGGCATAAGGTACGTGTTGACGGCTCATTTTGGCCATAAATTTTGGCGCGGAACCGCCCATCGACATTGAGCGCAAAATACGACCAGTGCAGTACAACCCCGAGTTGAGGCTGGAAAGCGCAGCGGTAAGCACCACGATATTCATAATACTGCCAATATAGGGAACGCCGAGTTTGGAAAAGAAGGTAACAAACGGGCTTTGACCTGCCTGATAGGCATTCCACGGCAGCAGCATGACCAGCAACACCACTGAACCCACATAGAACAGGCCAATTCGCCAGATAACGCTGTTAATCGCTTTTGGCACCATCGTCTGCGGATCTTTGCACTCACCAGCTGCTGTGCCTACCAGTTCAATGGAGGCAAATGCAAAGACGACACCCTGGACCAGTACCAGCGCTGGCAGCAGGCCATGCGGGAAAAAACCACCATTATCGGTGATCAAATGAAAGCCCGTGGCGTTACCATCCAGCGGTTTTCCCGTGCCCAAAAAAACAGTCCCGACGACCAGGAAGATAACGATAGCCAGCACTTTGACCAGTGCAAACCAGAACTCCATCTCTGCAAACCACTTTACGCCGATCATGTTCATGGTGCCGACAATGGCCAACGCGCCGAGGGCAAACACCCATTGCGGTACATCACCAAATGCGCCCCAGTAGTGCATATACAAGGCTACGGCCGTGATATCCACGATTCCGGTCATCGCCCAGTTGATGAAGTACATCCAGCCAGCTACATAGGCTGCTTTCTCACCTAAAAATTCGCGGGCATAAGAGACAAAGCTGCCGCTGGAAGGGCGGTGTAAAACCAGTTCACCGAGTGCCCGCAGAATGAAGAATGAAAAAATACCGCAGACCAGATAGACCAGTGCTAAAGCGGGTCCGGCCATTTGTAAACGTGCGCCAGCCCCTAAAAATAACCCGGTACCAATAGCACCGCCAATGGCGATCATTTGTACCTGCCGGTTACCCATCGCTTTGTGATACCCCTCTTCGTGAGCATTCAACCAGCGTCGTTTCGCCGCGTGTTGTTCCGCGGCTTGCGTGTTGTGTGTGTTCATTACGTTTCCTGTTAACCTGACTAATTTACAAAATCCTTTTTGCCGCAGCAGTTGCGGCGAAAACAGCGTTACCCTTCATTGTGTTACCGCGGGAAAACTGTCGGCCGAGCATCCTACATTCAATTGATAAGTGACGCAAAGCCTGGACACAGGGGAAGTGTTTTTTTTCTGCGGCCTGAATTGACGGGATGTGGACTCGATTCAGTAAAAATAGAGGCGGTGGGCGATGTGAAAGAAGGCGCTCATCCTGATCGTCAGCAGAATGAGCGCTGTTTGCCTTACGCCGACACGCCAAAGACCTGTACGGCCTGTTGCAATCGCGATGAGCGCTGCGTTAAATCGGCAGTCGCGTCAGTGACACGCTCCACCATCTCGGCATTATTGTGTGTCATGGTACCGACACGCGAAATGGAATCATTAATCAGATCCAGCGCCTGAGTTTGCTCCCGCGTTGCCAGACTAATGTCTTTAATCATCATCGACATCTGTAACACATCGCTGATCATCCCAGTGAGATGCGTCTCCGTCTGTTCAACCATTTTTACGCCGGTATTGACGTTAGCGACGTTCTTCTCAATAAGCTGTTTGATCTCTTTTGCCGCTGATGCAGAGTGTTGCGCAAGATTGCGCACCTCCGCGGCCACGACGGCAAAACCGCGCCCGGATTCTCCGGCACGTGCCGCCTCAACAGCCGCGTTGAGCGCCAGAATATTTGTCTGGAAGGCGATGCTATCAATTACGCCAATGATGTCGACAATCTGACCATTATCACGAGAGATCGCCTGCATCATGGCGATAGTTTGTTTCATAATATCGCCGCCTTCAGCGGCATTGGTGCTGGTTTTATCGGCCATCGTCATGGTGTGAGCGGCCGTTTCTGCAGTTTGCTGCACTGCACTGCCAATTTCTTCGATGGCGGCAGCGGTTTGCTGAAGGTCTGCGGATGTTTCTTCAGAACGTGTATGTAACGCGATACCTTCTTTTGAAACGCGTTGGCTGATGGCCCGAATTCCGGATATTTGCGTACTGACATCATCAACCAGTGAATTTAGATTAAGTCCGGATTGATTAACCAGTCGCATTAACATGCCAATTTCATCTACACGATTTAAATGGCAGTTATCGGGTTTTCGTCCGGATACGACTTTCTTCATTTGAGTCAATAGTGTATTAACTGGCTGACAAATTTGGCACTTAAGGTAAATGGCGAATAACAGAAATAACGCCAGTAAACCGCCGGATTGAATAAAGTGATTTACGGGGGTGAAGATTAATAACAAAGAGAGCAGGGCAACGACTCCCAAAGCATAATTGACGCGTTGACTAATGCTCAACCATTTAAACATTGAAGTCCATGCCAATATGCCACGGCGAATGATAATACCCTTAAAAAGACGGAATCCGCTAAGTTGTTGATTATTTATTTTTTCATACAGCTGCGCACTCTGAGATATTTCGTCTCGCGAAGGAACAGTACGCACTGAGATGTAGCCCGTTAACTTTTCATTGTGCCAAACGGGCGTGACGTTGGCGCGTACCCAGTAGTGGTCGCCGTTTTGACGCCGGTTTTTCACCATTCCCGTCCAACTGTCACCCTGCTGCAACGTGTACCACATGTCAGCAAACGCGGCTGGCGGCATATCCGGATGGCGAATAATATTATGCGGTTCACCCATTAATTGACTTTCGTTAAAACCACTGGCATCGATAAACGCGGAGTTTGCATAGGTAATATGACTCTCTTTATCTGTCGTCGATAGCAGCGTCGCTTTACCGTTAAGTGTGTGCTCAATTTGTGTAACGGGCATGTTACTTTTCATAAAGGCCCCATGATGGTATGTATAATTCATACAAAGATCCCCGTAATAATGCCAGGGGATATTAAAAAGCTGTTTTAAACCATTTTAATAAGAAACGCTGCATTCTCTACTAATCATCAGTTCTGTGA
>NZ_JANEWM010000028.1:0-56313 GCF_028069825.1 Citrobacter sp. Igbk 14 | reverse complement strand
GACAAATAATGAACAAAAAATAAATCTGATTCGGCTGAATCGAGTAAGGAAAATAGAATTTATAAAAGGAGTCAATAATTTCCAAATTCTATGGCGCACAAAACAACAAATATTATTTTTATCAACTGCTGTTTATTTAGCCGTTATAATTACGCAAGGTGATTACAACGGCCAAATTAATGTGAAAAATTACATCAGACGTGTTTTCCGTAGTGCAAGATAGTCCAGTAAGCCACCAAATACGACGCCACAGATGGCGACCGCGACTGAGACTTCAAGCAGCCCAGCCAGGAAAGAGAAGTTGGTGTAATCCAGTGCGTTCATGGTAAGCAGCAACAGCCAAACAGCCAGCAAACAGCAGCCCGTCACTAACGTCATCAAAGCCAGATTGTACGCCCCACGGAACTCTGTGCGTGGAATAAAACTCTCATTTTGCCAGCTATGTTCCAGCGTCTGGCGACAAACCAGCAGCAGCAGGAGTCCAGGGATCGCGGCAAACACGGAAAACAGATAAAACGTTGGCCAACCGTGAGCCTCGACGAACCAACCTGCCACTGGGCCCACATAGACGCGACCAACAGCCGAAAGGGCTGAGAGTAGGGCAAACTGGGTTGCGGAGAACGATTTATTACACAGCGTCATTAATAAGGCGACAAACGCCGCAGTACCCATCCCGCCGCACAGGTTTTCGAAGAAGACCGCTGCTGCCATACTGAACATGTGCTTGTCGGTAATAGAAAGCAGCCAGTATCCGGCGTTCGATACGGCCTGCAGAATGCCGAAAATGAGTAACGCGCGAAACAGCGAAAGACGCTGCATCAGGATCCCACCGTACAGCGCACCGACTATTGTCGCCAGCAGCCCCAGCGTTTTATTGACGACGCCGACTTCACCGGCATCAAATCCGACGCCGCGGATTAAAAACGTTGTGGTCAGGCTCATGGCGAAGGCATCCCCGAGCTTATACAGCACAATAAGCAGCAGGATCAGCCAGGCGTTGTTACGACCAAAAAAGTCACGCAGTGGCGCAGCAACCGCTTGTTCCAGTGTTTTAGGCACCGGAATGGTGTCAGTGGGTTCGGGCGCCAACAGGGTGGCGATAATACAGGGAATCAGTAGTGCCGCCATCAGCCAGTACATACCTTGCCAGCCGAGCCAGCGGTCAGCCATCCACAGCGCCAGACCACCGGAAACCAGCATCCCCAGGCGGTAACCCAGTACGCTGATTGCTGCACCGGTACCACGTTCTTCTGCCGGTAAAACGTCTGTTTTCCAGGCGTCAAAAACAATATCCTGCGACGCCGAACAAAATGCGATCACCACTGCGAGTGCCGCCATCCAGCGTAACTGCGTTCCAGGTTCCAGAAAACCCATCGCGGCGATGGAAATAAGAAGCAACACCTGGGTCGTCAACAGCCAACCGCGACGACGACCTAAAAACGGTGGGGTGTAGCGGTCCATCACCGGGGACCAGAGAAACTTAAATACGTAGGCCTGGCCGACCAGAGAAAAGAAACCGATAGTTTTCAGATCGATATTTTCGACCGTCATCCACGCCTGAAGCGTACCGGAGGTCAGGGCGAGCGGTAAACCGGAAGCAAAACCTAACATCAGCAGAATCGCTGATTTTGGTTGCTGAAAAATACGTAAATAGTGATTGGACATGGGCATTAAAAGCTGACCCGGCGAAATACCGGGTCAGGGGGCTTAAATTAGCGAGCGTTCTGCTTGATGAAATCGTGAACGCTGGTGTCCTGGGACATATCAGCGATGGTGTCGGTCAAGACGCTGTTAACGGCATCAGCAATATTTTTGTTAGAGGCCTGGAATGCGCCTTCAACAGAGTAGCTTGCACGGTAGTTTTTGGTCATCTTGTTGCCGTTGGCAGCCGTTGCAATAATGGCGATATCTGCTTTGGTTGCGATGTTATAGCGCACGCTACCTTGCGACACATCAGCGTACAGCTGGCTTACGATGATTTGCAGGTTAACTGCACCGTTTGGACCCACCATATAACCGCGTGCAGTCATCTGCTTTTCCAGCACTTCTTGCAGCAGGAAGCGCAGATCGCGAGACGCAGTCAGAGTAACCAGTTGATTGTCGCGGGTCACTTTTGCCAGCGCCTGATCCTGACGCTGGTCGGCGCCATTGATACTGACAGTCACTCCCATCAGACTCGGATCCTGCTGTGGCAGGGTAATTTTTGGCGATACGTTGATGGTAGTGGGCGGAGTTGCGCAGCCAGCCAACATAAACAGCGCGACTAAAGGGAAGAGGATTTTTTTAAACATGCCAGGGCTCTCAGCGAATCTAAATTGTATGGTTAGAGAAAATTCCCGCCATCATAACATCGCCAACGATGAGGGGAAGTGGGTAACGCATGTAAATTCATCATGTTGTCCGTTTGATGATGTTGTAGAGACCATAAATGGCCTTTTTGCAATAACGCGAACACAAGAATCAGTGAACTTCATTCGTTTGGGTGAGAAAATCAGACAAGCGCTAATTTTTTGTTGCTAAGGTGTAATGAAAACGGTAAAAGCGGCTAGTATTTAAAGGGATGGGTGACATCTCAGCGTTGTCGGAGGAAAAATTTCATGATGATTCGTGAGCAAATAGAAGAAAAATTAAGGGCAGCGTTCCAACCCGTGTTCCTCGAAGTTGTGGATGAAAGCTATCGTCACAATGTCCCGGCAGGTTCTGAAAGCCACTTTAAGGTTGTGCTGGTCAGCGATCGCTTTACAGGTGAACGTTTTCTTAATCGTCATCGGATGATTTACAGCACGTTAACGGCGGAGCTTTCCACAACCGTACATGCTCTTGCCCTGCATACCTACACCATTAAGGAGTGGGAAGCGTTGCAGGACACCATTTTTGCATCGCCTCCGTGTCGTGGGGCGGGAAGCATCGCCTAAAAAACGGATTTGCAACAACCGGCGCTTTTCCAGTATGTTGCTACAGATTATGTGAAAACGGCCTGCGGGCCGTTTTGTTTTGTCTGAATTCTGAGTAGGTCGTCCAGTATTCAGACAAAAATTAGCCGGGAATTGTGAAAAAAGCCGCAGCAACGCGCGATAACCGTTCTCGACTCATAAAAGTGATGCCGCTATAATGCGCGTCTTATTTTTCGGAATGTCTTCGGGATGATTCTGACGACAGGGAATGTGATTGATTATGAGAACATCCCAGTTCCGCGAAGCCAACAACCTGTGCTTGCGGAGAAGAGTTGACCGAGCACTGTGATTTTTTGAGGTAACAAGATGCAAGTTTCAGTTGAAACCACTCAAGGCCTTGGCCGCCGTGTAACGATTACTATCGCTGCTGACAGCATCGAGACCGCTGTGAAAAGCGAGCTGGTCAACGTAGCGAAGAAAGTGCGTATTGACGGTTTCCGCAAAGGAAAAGTACCGATGAATGTCGTTGCTCAGCGTTATGGCGCTTCTGTTCGCCAGGACGTTCTGGGTGACCTGATGAGCCGTAACTTCGTTGATGCCATCATCAAAGAAAAAATTAATCCGGCTGGCGCACCGAACTACGTTCCGGGCGAATACAAACTGGGTGAAGATTTCACTTACGCGGTAGAGTTCGAAGTTTACCCGGAAGTTGAACTGACCGGTCTGGACGCAATCGAAGTTGAAAAACCGGTTGTTGAAGTTACCGATGCTGACGTTGACGTTATGCTGGATACCCTGCGTAAGCAGCAGGCTACCTGGAAAGACAAAGACGGCGCTGCTGATGCAGAAGACCGTGTAACCATCGACTTTACCGGTTCTGTAGACGGCGAAGAGTTCGAAGGCGGCAAAGCGTCTGACTTCGTACTGGCGATGGGCCAGGGTCGTATGATCCCAGGCTTTGAAGAAGGCGTTAAAGGCCACAAAGCTGGCGAAGAGTTCACCATCGACGTGACCTTCCCGGAAGAGTACCACGCTGAAAACCTGAAAGGTAAAGCCGCTAAATTCGTTATCAACCTGAAGAAAGTTGAAGAACGTGAACTGCCGGAACTGACCGAAGAATTCATCAAACGTTTTGGCGTTGAAGATGGTTCCGTAGCGGGTCTGCGCGCTGAAGTGCGTAAAAACATGGAACGTGAGCTGAAAGGCGCTGTACGTAACCGCGTTAAGTCTCAGGCGATCGAAGGTCTGGTTAAAGCCAACGACATCGACGTTCCTGCAGCACTGATCGACAGCGAAATCGACGTTCTGCGTCGTCAGGCTGCACAGCGTTTCGGTGGCAACGAGAAGCAAGCTCTGGAACTGCCGCGTGAACTGTTCGAAGAACAGGCTAAGCGTCGCGTAGTTGTTGGTCTGCTGCTGGGCGAAGTGATTCGTACCAACGAACTGAAAGCTGATGAAGATCGCGTAAAAGGCCTGATCGAAGAAATGGCTTCTGCTTACGAAGATCCGAAAGAAGTTGTTGAGTTCTACAGCAAAAACAAAGAGCTGATGGACAACATGCGTAACGTCGCTCTGGAAGAACAGGCTGTTGAAGCGGTTCTGGCGAAAGCTAAAGTGACTGAAAAAGCCACTACTTTCAACGAACTGATGAACCAGCAGGCGTAATTCGTTGCTTTTATAGCACGAAATTCGCACATAAACCCGTCACCTTCTGGTGGCGGGTTTTTTTTTGTCACGCATTTTGCATGGGAAGGGTGCGAAAACAGCGTTTCAGTGTTAGCGTTACAACAAAAGATTGTTATGCTTGAATTATGGCGATGTCGTACCCATTACAGAGGGACTAGCTGATAATCCGTCCATAAGGTTACAATCAGCACAGCAGGTTTTTTCAAATTTTATCCAGGAGACGGAAATGTCATACAGCGGCGAACGAGATAACTTTGCACCCCATATGGCGCTGGTGCCGATGGTCATTGAACAGACCTCGCGTGGTGAGCGCTCTTTTGATATCTATTCTCGTCTACTTAAGGAACGCGTCATTTTTCTGACCGGCCAGGTCGAAGACCATATGGCTAACCTGATTGTGGCGCAGATGCTGTTCCTGGAAGCAGAAAACCCGGAAAAAGATATCTACCTGTATATTAACTCCCCTGGTGGCGTGATTACTGCAGGGATGTCTATCTATGACACCATGCAGTTTATTAAGCCGGACGTTAGCACCATTTGTATGGGCCAGGCGGCCTCAATGGGCGCGTTTCTGCTAACTGCCGGGGCGAAAGGTAAACGTTTTTGCCTGCCTAATTCTCGCGTCATGATCCACCAGCCTCTGGGCGGTTACCAGGGTCAGGCAACGGATATTGAAATTCATGCCCGTGAAATCTTGAAGGTAAAAGGGCGCATGAACGAACTTATGGCGCATCATACGGGTCAATCTCTTGAGCAGATTGAACGTGATACCGAGCGCGATCGCTTCCTCTCCGCTTCTGAAGCGGTGGAGTACGGTCTGGTCGACTCGATTTTGACCCATCGTAATTAATGCCCAGGGCGCAGGTGTGCCGCTATAATTACCTGGAGCGGCACAACGCTGACTAGCGTCTTGCGCCTGAGAATGGCATTTGCGTCGTCGTGTGCGGCACAAAGAACAAAGAAGAGGTTTTGACCCATGACAGATAAACGCAAAGATGGCTCGGGCAAATTGTTGTACTGCTCTTTTTGCGGCAAAAGCCAGCATGAAGTGCGTAAGCTGATTGCCGGACCATCCGTGTATATCTGCGACGAATGTGTTGATTTATGTAACGACATCATTCGCGAAGAGATTAAGGAAGTAGCACCGCACCGTGAACGCAGTGCGCTGCCGACGCCACATGAAATTCGCAACCACCTGGACGATTACGTTATTGGCCAGGAACAGGCGAAGAAAGTGCTGGCGGTCGCGGTATACAACCATTACAAACGTCTGCGCAACGGCGACACCAGCAATGGCGTCGAGTTGGGCAAAAGTAACATCCTGCTGATTGGTCCTACGGGTTCTGGTAAAACGCTGTTGGCTGAAACGCTGGCGCGTCTGCTGGACGTTCCGTTCACAATGGCCGATGCCACCACCCTGACCGAAGCCGGTTATGTGGGTGAAGATGTTGAAAATATTATTCAGAAGCTGTTGCAGAAGTGCGATTACGACGTGCAGAAAGCGCAGCGCGGTATTGTCTATATCGATGAGATCGACAAGATTTCGCGTAAATCAGACAATCCGTCTATTACCCGTGACGTTTCCGGTGAAGGCGTGCAGCAGGCGCTGTTGAAATTGATCGAAGGAACAGTTGCCGCTGTTCCGCCACAGGGTGGACGCAAACATCCGCAGCAGGAGTTCTTGCAGGTTGATACCTCCAAGATTCTGTTTATCTGTGGTGGTGCGTTTGCCGGTCTGGATAAGGTGATTGCTAACCGTGTTGAAACCGGCTCCGGCATTGGTTTTGGCGCGACGGTAAAAGCCCAGTCCGATAAGGCCAGCGAAGGTGAATTGTTGTCGCAGGTTGAACCAGAAGATCTGATCAAATTTGGTCTGATCCCTGAGTTCATCGGCCGTCTGCCCGTTGTGGCAACGCTGAGCGAACTGAGTGAAGAAGCGCTGATCCAGATCCTAAAAGAACCGAAAAACGCCCTGACTAAGCAGTATCAGGCGCTGTTCAATCTTGAAGGTGTGGATCTGGAATTCCGCGAGGAAGCGCTGGATGCTATCGCCAAGAAAGCGATGATTCGTAAAACCGGTGCGCGTGGTCTGCGTTCTATCGTGGAAGCCGCGTTGCTCGACACCATGTACGATCTTCCTTCTATGGAAGACGTTGAAAAAGTGGTGATCGACGAGTCTGTGATTGGCGGTCAGAGCAAGCCGTTGCTGATTTACGGTAAGCCGGAAGCGCAGCAGGCATCTGGCGAATAATTCATCAATTCATACAGACGTTTAACCAAAAAGGGGGGATTTTATCTCCCCTTTTATTTTTCCGTAAACATGGCGTTGAATGTGTGGGAAACATCCCCATATACTGACATACATGTTAAAGGTGGTGTGAAGCACAGTCGTACCACCTGATTACCTGGCGGAAACTAAACTAAGAGAGAGCTCTATGAATCCTGAGCGTTCTGAACGCATTGAAATCCCCGTATTGCCGTTGCGCGATGTGGTGGTTTATCCGCACATGGTCATACCCTTATTTGTAGGGCGGGAAAAATCTATCCGTTGTCTTGAAGCGGCTATGGACCATGATAAAAAAATCATGCTGGTCGCGCAGAAAGAAGCTTCAACGGATGAGCCGGGTGTAAACGATCTTTTCACCGTCGGGACCGTGGCCTCTATTTTGCAGATGCTGAAACTGCCTGACGGCACCGTAAAAGTGCTGGTCGAGGGGTTACAGCGCGCGCGTATTTCTGCGTTGTCAGACAACGGCGAGCATTTCTCTGCGAAAGCGGAGTACCTTGATTCGCCTGCTATTGATGAGCGCGAACAGGAAGTGCTGGTACGTACAGCTATCAGCCAGTTCGAAGGCTATATCAAGCTAAACAAAAAAATCCCACCAGAGGTGCTGACGTCGCTTAACAGCATTGACGATCCCGCGCGTCTGGCGGACACCATCGCTGCCCATATGCCGCTGAAGCTGGCGGATAAGCAGTCCGTGCTGGAGATGTCCGACGTGAATGAACGTCTGGAATATCTGATGGCAATGATGGAATCCGAAATCGATCTGCTGCAGGTTGAAAAACGTATTCGCAACCGCGTGAAAAAGCAGATGGAGAAGTCTCAGCGTGAGTACTATCTGAACGAGCAAATGAAAGCGATTCAGAAAGAGCTCGGCGAGATGGACGATGCGCCGGATGAAAACGAAGCGCTGAAACGCAAGATCGACGCGGCGAAGATGCCGAAAGAGGCAAAAGAGAAAGCGGAAGCAGAGCTGCAGAAGCTGAAAATGATGTCTCCGATGTCGGCGGAAGCAACGGTCGTGCGTGGCTACATCGACTGGATGGTACAGGTTCCGTGGAATGCGCGTAGCAAGGTCAAAAAAGACCTGCGTCAGGCGCAGGAAATCCTCGATACCGACCATTATGGTCTGGAGCGTGTGAAAGATCGTATTCTTGAGTATCTTGCGGTCCAGAGCCGTGTGAACAAAATCAAGGGACCGATCCTGTGTCTGGTTGGACCGCCGGGGGTGGGTAAAACCTCTCTGGGTCAGTCCATCGCGAAGGCGACAGGGCGTAAATACATCCGTATGGCGCTTGGCGGCGTGCGTGATGAGGCTGAAATTCGTGGTCACCGCCGAACCTATATCGGTTCGATGCCGGGCAAACTGATCCAGAAAATGGCCAAAGTGGGCGTGAAAAACCCGCTGTTCCTGCTTGATGAGATCGACAAAATGTCTTCTGACATGCGTGGCGATCCGGCATCAGCACTGCTTGAGGTGCTGGATCCAGAGCAGAACGTGGCGTTCAGCGATCACTACCTGGAAGTGGACTACGACCTCAGCGACGTCATGTTCGTTGCGACGTCGAACTCCATGAACATTCCGGCACCGTTGCTGGATCGTATGGAAGTGATTCGTCTGTCTGGCTATACCGAAGACGAGAAGCTTAATATAGCTAAGCGTCATCTGTTGCCAAAACAGATTGAGCGTAATGCGCTGAAAAAAGGCGAGCTGACGGTTGATGATAGCGCCATTGTGGGCATCATTCGTTACTACACCCGTGAAGCGGGCGTGCGTAGTCTGGAGCGTGAAATCTCCAAACTGTGCCGTAAAGCGGTTAAGCAATTGTTGCTCGATAAGTCACTGAAACACATCGAGATCAATGGTGATAACCTGCATGACTACCTGGGTGTGCAGCGCTTTGACTATGGCCGTGCGGATAACGAAAACCGCGTTGGTCAGGTCACGGGGCTGGCATGGACAGAAGTGGGCGGCGATCTGCTGACCATTGAAACCGCCTGTGTTCCTGGTAAAGGCAAGCTGACTTACACCGGATCGCTCGGCGAAGTGATGCAGGAATCCATTCAGGCCGCACTGACCGTGGTGCGTGCGCGTGCGGAAAAACTGGGTATTAACCCGGACTTTTACGAAAAACGCGACATCCACGTTCACGTACCTGAAGGCGCGACGCCGAAAGATGGTCCAAGCGCGGGTATTGCCATGTGCACTGCGCTGGTCTCATGCCTGACCGGTAACCCGGTTCGTGCCGATGTGGCGATGACTGGCGAGATCACCCTGCGTGGTCAGGTTCTGCCTATCGGTGGCTTGAAAGAAAAACTGTTGGCGGCGCACCGTGGTGGCATTAAGACGGTCTTAATTCCAGACGAAAACAAACGTGACCTGGAAGAGATTCCGGACAACGTTATTGCCGATCTTAATATTCATCCGGTGAAACGTATTGAGGAAGTTCTGACTCTTGCGTTGCAAAATGAACCCTCTGGAATGCAGGTTGTGACGGCAAAATAGTGACCTCGCGCAAAGAGCATTAATAAAAACAGGGCTGGCAGGCCATTTCGGGCTTGCCAGCCTTTTTTTGTATAGCTAATTTAGATAACGGATTGGGCTTGCCATCATTATCGGGTGTTGTAAGGGCATGGCAGGCCTGATATAACTGCTGCGCGGTCGCACTTTGAAGGATTCAGGTGCGATATATATTATAAAGAGGAAGAGAAGAGTGAATAAATCTCAACTGATCGACAAAATTGCTGCAGGGGCTGATATCTCTAAAGCTGCGGCTGGACGTGCGTTAGATGCAATTATTGCTTCTGTTACCGAATCCCTGAAAGAAGGTGATGACGTAGCACTGGTAGGTTTTGGTACTTTTGCCGTTAAAGAGCGTGCTGCCCGTACTGGTCGCAACCCGCAAACAGGTAAAGAGATCACCATCGCCGCGGCTAAAGTACCGGGCTTCCGTGCAGGTAAAGCACTGAAAGACGCGGTAAACTAAGTGATTTCCCCTTTGGGGATGTGACTAAGTACAAGGGCGCATCAACCGATGTGCCTTTTTTATTTCTGATTCCGGTACTTTCTACGCGTTGTGGGCTGACAATTGCCCCAGTTTCTTGTCACAATAGGCCTTTGTGCGCAGCGTTCAGGAAACGCTATGCTGCGTGAAGCATATATACTCAAAATCCTTGCCGCCGTCGTTGTAACTAACGCGGAGGCGGCCTGAAGGATACGCGTATAGTCATCTACAGCGGAGTGTGGTTACACCATGATGGACAGCTTACGCACGGCTGCTAACAGTCTCGTGCTCAAGATTATTTTCGGTATCATTATCGTGTCGTTCATTTTGACCGGCGTGAGTGGTTACCTGATTGGCGGGGGCAATAACTACGCCGCTAAAGTGAATGGCCAGGAGATCAGCCGCGGGCAGTTCGAGAATGCGTTCAACAGCGAACGTAACCGCATGCAGCAACAGCTGGGCGATCAATATTCTGAGCTGGCGGCGAACGAAGGTTATATGAAAACGCTGCGTCAGCAGGTGCTGAATCGTCTTGTGGACGAAGCGCTGCTGGATCAGTATTCCCGTGAGCTTAAGCTCAACATTAGCGACGATCAGATTAAGCAGGCTATTTTCGCCACCCCGGCTTTCCAGGTTGACGGAAAATTTGATAACAACCGCTACAATGCGATTGTGAATCAGATGGGAATGACTGCAGATCAGTATGCTCAGGCATTGCGTAACCAGCTCACCACGCAACAGTTGATCAACGGCGTTGCCGGGACTGACTTCATGCTGAAGGGTGAAACGGACGAACTGGCTGCACTGGTTGCACAGCAACGTATCGTACGTGAAGCGACGATTGATGTTAATGCTCTTGCCGCGAAGCAGTCGGTTACCGACGAAGAAGTGGCCAGTTACTACGAGCAGAATAAAAATCGCTTTATGACGCCGGAACAGTTCCGTGTGAGCTATATCAAGCTGGATGCTGCAGCAATGCAGGAAACCGCCAGCGATGCTGATATTCAGTCTTACTATGACCAGCATCAGGATCAATTCACTCAGCCGCAGCGTAATCGCTACAGCATCATACAGACCAAAACAGAAGATGAAGCAAAAGCGGTGCTTGATGCGCTGAACAAAGGGGGTGATTTTGCGACCCTGGCGAAAGAAAAATCTGCCGATATCATTTCTGCCCGTAACGGCGGTGATATGGGTTGGCTGGAAGACGCCACCACCCCAGATGAACTGAAAAATGCCGGTCTGAAAGAAAAAGGCCAACTGTCAGGCGTGATTAAGTCTTCTGTTGGTTTCCTCGTTGCGCGTCTTGACGACGTACAGCCTGCGCAGGTTAAACCGCTGAGCGAAGCCCGTGACGAGATTGCGGCAAAAGTGAAGCAGGAAAAAGCGCTGGATGCGTACTATGCACTGCAGCAGAAAGTCAGCGACGCGGCCAGTAACGATAACGAATCTCTGGCGGGTGCAGAGCAGGCAGCAGGTATGAAAGCGGTTGAAACGGGCTGGTTTAGCCGTGACAGCTTGCCGGAAGAACTGAATTTCAAACCTGTTGCTGACATCATTTTCAATGGTGGTCTGATAGGCGAGAACGGTACACCGGGCAGCAACTCTGACATCATCACCGTGGATGGCGATCGTGCGTTTGTGCTGCGTATTAGCGAACACAAAGCAGAAGCAGTTAAGCCGTTAGCGGAAGTGAAAGAGCAGGTTACCGCGCTCGTTAAGCACAATAAAGCTGAGCAGCAGGCGAAACTGGATGCAGATAAACTGCTGGCCGATCTGAAAGCTGGTAAAGGCGATGAAGCGCTGAAAGCGGCGGGTCTGAGCTTTGGCGAAGCGAAAACGCTGAGCCGTACGGGTCAGGATCCGCTGAGTCAGGCGGCCTTTGGCCTGAGCCTGCCTGCGAAAGACAAGCCGAGCTACGGTGTTGCGAACGACATGCAGGGTAACGTTGTACTGTTGGCGCTGGACGAAGTAAAAGCAGGCTCTATGCCAGAAGCACAGAAAAAAGCGATGGTTCAGGGGATTACTCAGAACAACGCTCAGATTGTCTTCGAAGCACTGATGAGCAACCTGCGTAAAGCGGCAAAAATTAAAGTCGGTGACGCGCTGGAACAGCAGCAATAACCGAGGCTTCTCGCAAATAATTGCAAAAAGTTGTATATACCAAAGGCCGCTTTCGCGGCCTTTTCCATTTCTGAAAATTGCCATTTGTCTGCCGTTTATCCCCCCGCTATCGTGGCTCCACTGTTAACCAACAAGGAGCAAAACAGTATGAAACATGGAATTAAAGCCCTGCTTATTACCTTTTCATTGACCTGTGCCGGTATGGTGCAAACTGCACTTGCAGCGGAACCTGTCGCCAAAAGTCAGGCGGTTCAGACCAAAGCGGATGCCTCAGGAAGCACACACAGCAAAGCCACGCCAGCGACAAAGCCGAGTGATGATGAAGGTACCAGGGTAAGCATCAACAGCGCCTCAGCGGAGGATTTAGCGCGAGTGATGAATGGGGTTGGATTGAAGAAAGCACAGGCCATTGTCAGCTATCGTGAGGAGTACGGACCATTTAAAACGGTCGATGATTTAAAGCAGGTACCGGGGATGGGAAGTTCGCTGGTGGAACGTAATCTGGCATTTTTAACACTTTAATAACTTGCAGAGCGTTGAAAGTTTGCCAGACTGTAGAGGTCATACCAGTTATGACCTCTTTACCCTGAAGTCTGTTCCTATAAAAACAACGTAAGGTTTCTGCGCTATGCAAACACAAATCAAAGTTCGTGGTTTTCATCTTGATGTCTATCAGCACGTTAACAATGCCCGCTATCTTGAGTTTCTGGAAGAAGCCCGCTGGGATGGCCTGGAAAACAGTGACAGTTTTCAATGGATGACTGCACACCACATTGCGTTTGTGGTTGTTAACATCAATATCAACTACCGCCGTCCTGCCGTGCTGAGCGATCTGTTGACCATAACCAGTCAGGTACAACAGCTAAATGGCAAAAGCGGCGTATTAAACCAGACCATCACTCTGGAGCCAGAAGGGCAGGTAGTGGCTGATGCGTTGATTACTTTCGTCTGTATTGATTTGAAAACGCAGAAAGCGCTGCCGTTGGAAGGAGAGTTACGCGAGAAATTGGAACAAATGGTGAAGTGACGGAAAGTTGCCTGATGGCGCTTCGCTTATCAGGCCTACAAAACGAGAAGTAGATGTAGGCCGGATAAGGTGCATGCACCGCCATCCGGCACTACTCAGCAGATTACTGTAACCCGGTTTTCTGCTTCATCGCCGCCATCACCGCCGGCTTATCCGCCAGATAATGGTTCAGACCGTTGGCACGCAGATTACAGGCAGCACAATGGCCGCAACCGTTGCCCTTGATCCCGTTATAGCAGGTCAGCGTCTCTTCACGCACCAGCTCTAACTTGCCCCAGTAGTCGGCTAACGCCCAGGTTTCGGCTTTATCAATCCACATCAACGGGGTTTCGAAACGGATGTCTTTTGCCATTCCCAGGCTCACGGCATGATTCAGGGCTTTGACAAACTCGTCACGACAGTCCGGATAACCAGAGAAATCGGTCTCGCAAACGCCGGTAATGACCGCCTCTGCCTGTACCTGGTAAGCGTAAATTGCCGCCAGTGTTAAGAACAGAATGTTACGTCCAGGCACAAAAGTATTCGGGATCCCGTCCGCGTCCGGTTCATAATCGGGTACCGGGATATTGTCGCGGGTCAGGCTGCTGACAGCCAGTTCGCTGAGCAGCGTCACGTCGAGAACTTTGTGTGCACGGGCACCGAGTTTTAAGGCCAGATCACGTGCGACGTCAATTTCAGCGCGATGGCGCTGACCATAATCAAAGGTCACGCAGTGCACTTCATCATACTGATGTAGCGCTTGCACCAGACAGGTCGTGGAGTCCTGGCCTCCACTAAATACAACAACGGCACGTTTCATGGCTTTTCCTGACAAATAACGAAAGCGCTTATGGTAGCGTCTGGGCGTGTCGCCGACCAGCTTCTTCACGCTGAAGGGGGCGGTAACCAGGCCTCGGTGAACTCAAACCAGCCACGCGGATTCAAACGTACGCCATTTACGCCCGGCGGAGCGCTAATTCGATAGTGATAATTGAACAGCGGCGTAAGCGTGGCGTCATGCATTAACGTGGCGAAAACCTGCTGTAAAGCCGCATGACGATCGCCCTCATCGGCCTGAATTTGCAAAGCATCCAGCGTGGTTTGCAGATGAGTATATGTGGATGCATTCAGAACATGTGACCATAGCTGATCGCAACGTAACCACTGTTCGAGGGTATACTCGGGGGCTTCGCCAATCAGCCTGTCTCCCATCATCAGATCGGCCTGGGCTAAAGGATGATCGCCATCCCAGTTTTTAGCATTATGAAAAATAAGCGTTAATTCACAACCCAGTTTTGCCAGCGCCTGGCGCAGCTGTTCCGCCATCGTATGCAGTTCGACCGGTAAGTGGTAGGCCAGCGTCAGTTTTTCCGGCAACGCCACCTCGTCCAGCGCATCCCATTGTGGGATCGTCCATCCTGGCAGCAGGGCATTGCTGGGGGTAATGAGGTTTTCATCCACCTCCAGCGTCTGTAGCAGCGAAGAGCGGTGGATAATATTGACCAGTCGACGGGCTTGCTGTGTATTCAGTCGCACACTTTTTCTGAGTGTGAGATAGCAAAAACCGAGGCTGATTCCGCTACTCACCTGGCTTAGCATGGGCAGTTCCTCTGGTTTACCAATCGCAATTTGCACCGGGTGGCGGCAGCTGGTGCCCAGATCCTGGGAAAAGAGTTGCGGGGTTATCCAGTATTCAATAGCTTTCAGCAGCGGATGGCCAAGATGGTAGTTATCGTGGCTCTCGATGCGAACCAGTTCTGGTGTAAACAGCGTTAGTCGGAACGGGCCAGTCCCGACAAAGGGCTGTTCTGGGTGAGCGAGATGGCTACTGTAACTTGCCAGACGGTGTGCCAGCCAAAAGTCAGGACGATGCAAAATAAAAGTCAGACATTGAGGGTGCGTCACCTCTATGCGTTTAACGCTGATAAACAATCTGGCCAGTGCGGGCAGTTCAAGCAACATCAACAGCCGTTGGTGTAACTGAGCACTGTTGACAACATCACCGTTATGCCAGTGCAGTGTTGAGCGAATATAGAAATCCCAACGCAGCCCGTCGGCAGAGATATTCCAGTGGTGAGCTAAATCGCCGCAGGGGCGTTGCGTTTGACTGTCAAAACGTGTCAGGCCAGAGAACACCTGCCCGGCAAGATGCTGTTCTGCACGACCGGGCAGGAATCCAGGATGCAAAGGTTCAAGCTGGCGATAATAGGGGATACGCAGGGTTGGCGTATCATTTTGCCATTGTCCGCCCATAAACGGCTGCAGCAGGGTTCTTAATTCCCCGGGGGCCAGTTGAGCCAGTTCCAGTACGCTGAGCTGTTCACCCTTTTGCAGTGCCTGCTCCATCATCGTGTTGCGCAGAGAGTCCGGAGTGACCAAAAAACGTAATGTTCCGCGTTTCCCGCGTCCGGACTGAGCTTGCCATACCAGCCAACCGGCATCCTGCGCTTGCCTGAGCAGGGTACGGACATGGCGCTCGCTGCAAAAGCAACGTTCAGCCAGTTCCCCGACGGTGACTGACTGCGGCTCTCCGTTTGAAGGTTGCCACAGACGTTGGTACTGATTCAGACGATTAAGCAAACGCATTGATACATCATCCTTCAAGATGCCCACGAGCGGTTTTACGTAGAAAAAAACCGGAACAATTTTCTTTATCTATTCACTATTACTTCCGTATATCTCAGGAGATACTGAATCACAAGTTAACCGCGTCACAGTGTGGAGAAAGAAATGGCTCGTCTGGCTGCATTTGATATGGATGGCACCCTTTTGATGCCGAATCACCATTTAGGTGATGAAACCCTTTCGACGCTGGCACGCCTGCGTGAACGAGATATCACGCTGACGTTTGCGACCGGTCGTCATGTGCTGGAGATGCGTCATATTTTGGGCTCGATCTCGCTGGACGCCTTTTTAATCACCGGTAACGGGACGCGTATTCACTCGCTGGAAGGTGATGTATTGCATCGTCAGGATCTGGCTCCCTCGGTTGCCGATATCGTATTGCACCAACGGTGGGAAACGCAGGCCAGCATGCATGTTTTTAATGACAACGGCTGGTTCACCGGGCAAGAGATTCCGTCACTGTTGCAAGCGCATGTGTACAGCGGATTTCGTTATCAGATAGTGGATGTGAAGCGTATTCCTGCTCATCAGGTCACAAAAATCTGCTTCTGTGGCGATCATGACGATTTGGTTCGCCTGCGTATTCAGTTGAATGACGCGCTGGGCGAGCAGGCAAATCTCTGTTTTTCTGCGGTTGATTGCCTTGAAGTGCTGCCGCTGGGCTGTAACAAAGGCTCTGCACTGGCAGTGCTGAGCGAGCACCTGGGTTATTCCATGGCTGACTGCATGGCGTTTGGCGACGCCATGAACGATCGTGAAATGTTGGGCCGGGTTGGGCGTGGTCTGATTATGGGGAACGCGATGCCGCAACTGATTGCTGCGCTGCCTCATTTATCGGTGATTGGGCATTGCCGCAATCAGGCGGTATCACACTTTTTGACGCATTGGCTGGACAATCCAAATCTACCTTATTCCCCCGAATGAGAGATCCCTTCCAGCAAGCCAGACCTTAGCGTCTGGCTTTTTTTTGACCGATTAATGGGTGTTCAGCAGGCGGGCAAGTTCTGCTTTCGATGGCGTTAAATCACCGATGTGTGCCTCGACCCATTGCGGGTTGTAATAGGTTTCCAGATAGCGTTCGCCGCTGTCGCACAGCAACGTAACCAGCGACCCCGTTTCTCCTGCATCGCGCATACGGGCGGCAAGTTGTAACGCTCCCCACATGTTGGTTCCGGTTGAGGCACCCACTTTACGGCCCAGCTGCGTTTCCAGCCAGTGTGCGGTGGCAACGCTTGCGGCATCCGGAACGCGCAACATTTCATCAACCACATCAGGAATGAAAGAAGGCTCTACGCGTGGGCGGCCAATGCCTTCAATTTTGCTGCCGACCGGGCTGCGTAACGACGCATCGCGATCCTGCCAGTAAGGCAGAAAGACCGAGTTTTCCGGGTCAACGACCATCAGGTGTGTGTCGTAACCCTGACAGCGAATATAGCGGCCAATGGTTGCGGAGGTACCGCCGGTTCCTGCGCTCATCACGATATGGCGAGGCACGGGGTTTGGCTCACACTGCATCTGGCGGAAGATACTGTCGGCAATATTGTTGTTACCACGCCAGTCAGTAGCGCGTTCAGCGTAGGTGAACTGGTCCATATAATGTCCGTTCAGTTCATGTGCCAGCTGTTCAGACGCTGCATAGATTTCACAGGCGCTTTCCACGAAGTGGCAGCGACCGCCATAAAATTCAATCTGTTCAATTTTGCGTTTTGCCGTACAGGAAGGCATAACGGCAATAAATGGCAGTCCAAGCAGACGGGCGAAATAGGCCTCAGAGACTGCCGTTGAACCCGAAGACGATTCGATAATCGTGGTGCCTTCTTTAATCCAGCCATTACACAGTCCGTAGAGAAACAGTGAACGTGCCAGGCGATGTTTCAGGCTACCGGTTGGATGTGTGCTCTCATCTTTCAAATAGAGCTGAATACCCGGAAACGCCGGAAGCGACAGGCGAATAAGATGCGTATCGGCAGAACGCTGGTAATCCGCATTAATTTCATTGATGGCATTTTTAACCCAGGAGCTATTCATCATTAATATCCATTTGTCATTTTGTGCCCAGAATAGCGAAAAGCACGGAAAAAATTGTTGCCATTTAGCCTTTAAAATAGAATGTAAGGAGAAAATTCTTCTCTGTGGAGTGGATATGTTAGACAAAATTGACCGTAAGCTGCTTGGCCTACTGCAACAAGACTGCACCCTTTCTTTGCAGGCGTTAGCCGATGCCGTTAATCTGACAACCACCCCCTGCTGGAAACGCCTCAAGCGGCTTGAGGATGACGGCATTCTGCTGGGCAAGGTTGCCCTTCTGGATCCAGAAAAACTGGGGCTGGGCTTAACCGCGTTTGTGCTGATTAAAACCCAGCATCACAGCAGCGAGTGGTACTGCCGCTTTGTCACCGAAGTGACCGGGATGCCAGAGGTACTGGGTTTCTGGCGAATGGCTGGGGAGTATGACTACCTGATGCGGGTGCAGGTTGCTGATATGAAACGCTATGATGATTTCTATAAGCGTCTGGTGAATAGCGTACCGGGCCTGTCTGATGTTACCTCCAGTTTTGCGATGGAACAGATTAAATACACGACTGCTCTACCTATTGAATAACTCTCCCGGTGGTCATTGCCGGAAATCTTGTCAGGACATAACGCGTGCGATTATTTGCTCAATTAAGCTGGTACTTCCGCCGGGAGTGGCGTCGCTACCTCGGGGCTGTAGCCTTGCTTATCATCATCGCTATTCTTCAGCTTATCCCGCCAAAAGTGGTCGGTATCATCGTGGACGGCGTAACGACACAGCGCTTCACAACCGAGCGACTGCTGATGTGGGTCGGCACGATTGCCCTGATTGCGGTGGTGGTCTATTTGTTGCGCTATGTCTGGCGCGTACTGTTGTTTGGCGCATCCTACCAACTGGCAGTTGAACTACGCGAAGACTATTACCGCCAGTTGAGCCGCCAGCATCCCGAATTTTATCTGCGTCATCGCACAGGCGATCTGATGGCGCGTGCAACTAACGATGTTGATCGGGTGGTGTTTGCGGCTGGCGAAGGTGTATTGACGCTGGTGGACTCACTGGTCATGGGGTGCGCAGTGTTGATCGTGATGTCTACGCAAATCAGTTGGGAGCTGACGCTGATCGCGTTACTCCCAATGCCGGTGATGGCGATAATGATCAAGCGTTACGGCGATCGACTGCATAATCGCTTTAAGGTTGCGCAAGCAGCGTTCTCCAGCCTGAACGATCGTACTCAGGAAAGTCTTACCAGTATCCGCATGATTAAGGCTTTTGGTCTGGAAGACCGACAGTCGGCGCTATTTGCCGAAGATGCTAAAGATACCGGCAAGAAAAACTTGCGGGTCGCCCGCATTGACGCCCGTTTTGACCCCACGATTTATATCGCCATAGGTATGGCTAACCTGCTGGCTATCGCCGGGGGAAGTTGGATGGTGGTGCATGGTTCTCTGACCCTTGGTCAGTTAACCAGCTTTATGATGTATCTCGGTCTGATGATTTGGCCGATGCTGGCACTGGCATGGATGTTTAACATTGTTGAGCGAGGCAGCGCCGCGTATAGCCGTATTCGCGCGATGCTGGCTGAAGCCCCCGTGGTGGATGATGGGACAGAACCCGTACCAGAAGGACGTGGTGAGTTAGCGGTGGCCATTCGCGAATTTCGCTACCCACAGACGGCTCATCTGGTGCTGGAGAATGTGAATTTCCAGCTTAAGCCAGGGCAGATGCTGGGCATTTGTGGCCCAACTGGGGCTGGGAAAAGCACCGTACTATCGCTGCTCCAGCGCCACTTCGATATCACTGAAGGGGATGTGCGTTTTCATGATATTCCGTTAACGCGCTTGCAGCTTGATAGCTGGCGTAGCCGCCTGGCAGTGGTCAGCCAGACACCTTTCTTGTTCTCGGATACGGTCGCCAACAACATAGCGCTTGGACGCCCGCAGGCCACACAGGATGAAATTGAACATGTTGCACGTCTGGCCAGCGTGCATGAGGATATTTTACGTCTTCCTCAGGGGTACGACACTGAAGTGGGTGAACGCGGCGTGATGCTGTCCGGTGGACAAAAACAGCGTATTTCTATCGCTCGTGCGCTGCTGCTGAATGCTGAAATCCTGATTCTTGATGATGCGTTATCGGCGGTGGATGGTCGTACTGAACATCAAATCCTGCATAACCTGCGCCAGTGGGGAGAAGGCAGAACCGTGATAATCAGCGCTCACCGTTTATCTGCGCTGACAGAAGCTAATGAAATTATCGTGATGCAGCACGGACATATTGCTCAGCGTGGCGAACACGATGCGCTGGTGCAACAACCTGGCTGGTATCGTGATATGTACCGTTATCAGCAACTGGAAGCGGCATTGTCTGATGCGCCGGCTATCGATGAGGAGGCGGCTAATGCGTAGTTTTGGACAATTATGGCCGACCCTGAAAAGGCTGCTGGCGTACGGCTCGCCGTGGCGAAAGCAGCTGTCTATCGCTGTTGTCATGCTGTGGGTAGCGGCAGCGGCGGAAGTTAGTGGTCCGCTGCTCATCAGTTATTTTATCGACAACATGGTGGCGAAGAACAATCTGCCGCTGGCGATGGTGTCTGGGCTGGTGGCGGCCTATGTCGGTCTGCAACTGTTGGCGGCGGGCCTGCATTACGCGCAGTCATTACTCTTTAACCAGGCGGCCGTTGGTGTGGTGCAGCAGTTACGTACCGATGTGATGGATGCCGCGCTGCGTCAGCCGCTCAGTGCTTTTGATACTCAGCCTGTCGGGCAGCTTATCTCCCGGGTGACCAATGACACCGAAGTGATTCGCGACCTGTACGTGACGGTAGTCGCGACGGTACTGCGCAGTGCCGCCTTAATCGGTGCCATGCTGGTAGCGATGTTCAGCCTTGAGTGGCGGATGGCGCTGGTTGCGATGGCCATATTCCCGGCTGTGCTGGTGGTGATGGTGATTTATCAGCGCTATAGCACTCCTATTGTGCGTCGCGTTCGCGCCTATCTGGCAGATATTAATGATGGCTTTAACGAAGTTATTAATGGCATGAGCGTGATCCAGCAGTTCCGTCAGCAGGCGCGTTTTGGTGAACGAATGGGCGAAGCCAGCCGTTCGCACTATATGGCGCGCATGCAAACGCTGCGATTGGATGGCTTTTTGTTGCGCCCGTTGCTCAGCCTGTTTTCGGCCCTGATCCTCTGCGGTTTGCTGACGCTGTTTAGCTTTACGTCCGGCACGCCCATTGAAGTTGGGGTGCTGTATGCGTTTATCAGCTATCTGGGGCGTTTGAACGAGCCGTTGATTGAGCTGACGACCCAGCAATCAATGCTGCAACAGGCGGTGGTAGCGGGTGAACGTGTATTTGAACTGATGGATGGCCCACGCCAGCGTTATGGTGAGGATATCCACCCCCTGAAAAGCGGGGACATTGAGGTTGATAACGTCTCTTTTGCCTATCGCGACGACAATCTGGTGCTGCAAAACATCAGTTTGTCCGTACCTTCTCGTCGTTTTGTTGCGTTGGTTGGGCATACCGGTAGCGGCAAGAGTACGCTCGCCAGTCTGCTGATGGGGTACTACCCGTTGACGCAGGGTGATATTCGTCTGGACGGACGACCGCTGTCTTCGTTGAGCCACAGTGTGTTACGCCAGGGCGTTGCGATGGTGCAGCAGGATCCGGTGGTGATGGCGGATACCTTCCTGGCCAACGTGACGCTGGGCCGCGATATTTCTGAAGAGCGGGTATGGCAGGCGCTGGAGACGGTGCAACTGGCGGAGCTGGCACGCGGGCTGAGTGACGGTATTCATACCCGACTGGGCGAGCAGGGCAATAATTTATCAGTCGGGCAGAAACAGCTGCTGGCGCTGGCGCGTGTGCTGGTCGAAACGCCGCAGGTGCTGATTTTGGACGAAGCGACGGCCAGCATTGACTCCGGTACTGAACAGGCTATTCAGCAGGCGTTGGCAGCAGTGCGTAAGCACACCACGCTGGTGGTGATTGCGCATCGGTTATCCACCATTGTCGATGCCGACACTATTCTGGTACTGCACCGGGGGCAGGCCGTTGAGCGCGGCACGCACCAGCAACTGCTTGCCGCACAGGGCCGCTACTGGCAAATGTACCAGCTACAGTTGGCGGGTGAAGAGCTGGCGGCTAGCGTAAACGAAGATTCGGCAATCGCCTGATGGCGCTGCGTTTATCAGACCTACAGCCAGTGTGGTTTCGTAGGCCTGATGACGCGTTTTCGCCGCCATCCTGCAATCAACAATCTGGTGCAAAAATGTAACGCACTATGCACCGTTATAGTGCGTTTTTTCTTTTTCTATCCTCGCCGTACCCCGTGCGGCTGAATCATCCCGCGTTTTTCATTCCTGGCACACCCCTTGCAATGTTCAGTATGTGTATCTGCAGCCATTACTGAATTCTGACTGGAGGGGATCTATGAAGCTGGTTACCGTGGTAATCAAACCGTTCAAACTGGAAGACGTCCGTGAAGCATTGTCGTCTATTGGTATTCAGGGGCTGACCGTCACCGAAGTGAAGGGGTTTGGCCGACAAAAAGGTCATGCTGAGTTGTACCGGGGAGCGGAATACAGCGTCAACTTCTTACCCAAAGTGAAGATTGATGTGGCAATTGCTGATGACCAACTGGACGGCGTAATTGATGTCATCAGTAAGGCCGCCTACACCGGAAAAATTGGCGACGGCAAAATTTTCGTCGCCGAGCTACAACGCGTGATTCGTATTCGTACCGGCGAAGCCGACGAAGCCGCACTGTAACGTCTGGCACACAGTGATAGGAAACCAAAAGATGAAGATAGCAACGATGAAAACGGGTATTGCATCACTGGCGCTGCTGCCGGGACTGGCGATGGCGGCACCGGCGGTCGCGGATAAAGCCGATAACGCTTTTATGATGATTTGCACTGCGCTGGTGCTGTTTATGACTATTCCTGGCATTGCGTTGTTCTACGGCGGTTTAATTCGCGGTAAGAACGTGCTGTCAATGCTGACCCAGGTTACGGTGACATTCGCTCTGGTCTGTATTTTGTGGGTCGTTTATGGCTACTCGCTGACGTTCGGCGAAGGAAATAATTTTTTTGGTAACTTCAACTGGGTCATGCTGAAGAATATTGCACTGACGGCGGTGACGGGGAGTATCTATCAGTATATTCATGTTGCTTTTCAGGGGTCTTTCGCCTGTATCACTGTTGGGCTTATCGTCGGTGCGTTGGCGGAGCGCATACGGTTCTCTGCGGTGCTGATTTTTGTGGTGGTGTGGCTGACGTTGTCCTACATCCCTATTGCACACATGGTCTGGGGCGGTGGTTTGCTGGCTACTCACGGTGCGCTGGATTTTGCAGGCGGCACGGTAGTGCATATCAACGCCGCGATTGCCGGTCTGGTTGGGGCTTATCTGATTGGTAAACGGGTCGGTTTTGGCAAAGAAGCGTTTAAGCCGCATAACCTGCCAATGGTTTTTACCGGCACGGCTATTCTCTATATCGGCTGGTTTGGCTTTAACGCGGGCTCCGCGGGGATGGCGAATGAAATTGCCGCGCTGGCCTTCGTGAATACCGTTGTTGCAACCGCGGCCGCTATTCTCGGCTGGATCTTCGGTGAATGGGCGCTGCGTGGCAAACCATCATTGCTGGGAGCCTGTTCTGGTGCCATTGCGGGTCTGGTTGGTGTGACGCCTGCCTGTGGTTATATTGGTGTTGGTGGGGCGTTGATCATCGGCGTGGTTGCCGGTTTGGCAGGGCTGTGGGGAGTGACGATGCTGAAGCGCTTTCTGCGCGTTGATGACCCGTGTGATGTCTTCGGTGTTCACGGTGTCTGTGGGATTGTCGGATGTATCCTGACTGGCGTATTCGCCGCCAGCTCTTTAGGCGGAGTGGGCTTTGCCGAAGGTGTTACCATGGGGCATCAGCTTCTTGTGCAGTTGGAAAGTGTGGCGATCACCATTGTCTGGTCCGGTGTCGTGGCATTTATCGGCTATAAATTGGCGGACATGACGGTAGGTCTGCGCGTACCGGAAGAGCAGGAGCGCGAAGGGTTGGATGTGAACAGCCACGGCGAAAACGCCTACAACGCCTGATGTTTCAATTTCTCGGATAGTGCTAAACGCTTTTCCGGCCTACAACAATTTACCCTGTAGGCCGGAAAAGAAATCAATTACGATTACGCATTACCCCTTCCTGCACGGTAGAGGCGACCAGCACGCCATCCTGCGTATAGAACTCCCCGCGTACAAACCCCCGGGCACCGGAGGCCGATGTACTTTCTACGTTGTACAACAACCACTCATTGATATTAAAAGGACGATGGAACCACATAGAATGGTCGATCGTAGCGATCTGAATCCCTTTTTCCAGAAAACCAATGCCATACGGCTGTAAAGCAACGGGCAGGAAGTTCAGATCAGAGGCGTAACCGAGCAGATACTGATGTACACGAAGATCGTCCTGCAGCGTGCCGTTAGCGCGGATCCATACCTGGCGAGTCGGGTTGGCAACGTGACCTTTTAACGGATTATGAAATTCCACCGGACGGACTTCCAGCGGGCGGTCGTTGATAAATTTTTCTTTCAACAGCGGTGGCAGCAGGTGAGCTACTGAACGGGCGATCTCAGTTTCTGATTTAAGCTCTTCAGGACCAGGCGCATCCGGCATCTCTTTTTGATGCTCAAACCCATCTTCTGGTGCCTGGAAAGAGGCGGTCATATAAAAAATGGGTTTCCCATTCTGGATCGCGGCAACGCGGCGGGCACTGAAGCTGTTACCATCGCGCAGTACCTCGACATCATAGATGATGGGCTTTTGGCTGTCGCCCGGCCGTAAAAAGTAGCTGTGGAAGGAATGCACCAGACGTTCTTCCGGCACGGTCTCTTTCGCGGCGTACAACGCCTGACCGACAACCTGTCCACCAAAAACCTGACGTAACCCTAAGTCTTCACTTTGGCCCCGAAAGAGTCCTTCTTCAATTTTTTCCAGATTTAACAATGTCAGCAAATTTTTCAGTGCCAGACTCATACGTGCTCTCCAGGTAATAGCGATCTCGCAGCGAGGTAGGCAGAGTATAACGCAATTTTGAAAGTGGTCCGATGGGTGCAATTGTCTGAATTACAGGCCTATTACAAGCAGAAATTGCTAATTTGTGCCACACTTAGTCATGTTATGTTTTTGTTAACCACTCTTCTGGCGAGGAAAGTTCTCGCTGGTGCATAGATGAGAAGGAGAATTTAATGAAACTCGTGCACATGGTAAGTGGTTTAGCGGTTGCGGTCGCTCTGGCGGCCTGTGCTGGTAAAAGTGCAGATATTCAAACACCTGCGCCAAGTCCTAATACGTCAATTGCTGACACACAGTCAAAAATTCAACAGCCGAATGTGTCTGGTACGGTATGGATCCGCCAGAAAGTTGCTTTACCGCCGGATGCCGTGCTGACCGTTACACTGTCAGATGCATCGCTTGCCGATGCACCGTCAAAAGTGCTGTCGCAAAAAGTTGTGCGTACCGAGGGCAAACAAGCACCATTCAGCTTCGTGCTCCCGTTTAATCCGGCAGATATTCAGCCAAACGCGCGTATTCTGCTGAGTGCGGCGATTACGGTGAATGATAAGCTGGTCTTTATTACTGATACCGTCCAGACGGTGATTAATCAGGGGGGGACTAAAGCCGACCTGACCCTGGTCCCGGTCCAGCAGACGGCCGTTCCTGTACAGACGAGCGGTGGTGCCGCGACAACGGTACCGTCAACGTCACCCACGCAGGTGAATCCGTCTTCCGCTGTTCCTGCCCCGACACAGTACTAAGGGCATACTAACCCTCTCCGTCCGGAGGGGGTTAGTACACCCAGCGATAGCGCTGTAAATCGATTTGTCCACTCCCTGAAACCACAATACCTTCCGCCAGCAATGCCTGGCGTTGTCGTTGCAGGTCAGGACCTGTCAGTGAAATCATTCCGTGACGATTAACCACTCGATACCAGGGCAGGGTGCTACCTTCAGGCAGTCGCTTGAGTACACCGCCCACCTGGCGTGCAGCGCGCGGTGAGCCAGCAAGCCTGGCGACATCGCCATAGGTGGTGACGAATCCTTCGGGGATTGAGGCAACGATTTGCCAGACGCGTTGAGGGAAAGAGTCTTGTATATCCATCGTTTATTCCTGCGCTAATCCTCCAGCATAATCCCGAATGACGAGGTAGTGAAGCTTCATTGCACAAGAAAACAGCATCCGATGCGGGATGGGTTGCAATTACAGGGTGCAGCAGTGATAATGCGCCTGCGCGTTGGTTAACAACGCTCTCAATGGGGGCTCTGTTGGTTCTCCCGCAACGCTACTCTGTTCACCAGGTCAGGTCCGGAAGGAAGCAGCCAGGGCAGATGACGTGTGTGCCGGGATGTAGCTGGCAGGGCCCCCACCCAATTCTGCCGTCCGGCAATCTCAATTCTTCTCATCTTCTTTTCTTTGTCATCGTATTGTCATTTTATTGTCATCAAATGCTGTCAATGTGTTTCGGGGATGTTATTTGATGCTTTTGCCGTCGCCATCGCGCAGAGATATGACTCTTGCGCCCGGTGGACTTTGGCTGACCACAAGGACTTTTTACGATGTCGACCGCAGTATTGAATGTCAAAATTGATGAGGCGCTAAAAGAAAAGCTGCGTCATTACGCTGAAGTGAATAATGAGAACCTAAGTATCTCGACGGAAAAATTGCTGCTTATCGCGTTTTCCGCCATTGAAGAGGCGGGAGTCTCCGCTGACGATATTGATAGCCAGCATACGGAAGAATCCGTGGTTGAAGCACTGACTCCTAAAGAAATCAAAGCGCTGCGTAGATTACTGAAGAAGAAAAAATGAAACAACAACCGCTCTCAACCGCCTGTAATTATGGCGAAGCCTGTGAATTGCTTCGTTCCGGTTATGTGAAACATGTTCGTCTGAGCTGGAATGTCGGTAGCGATGAATTTTTCCGTATTGCTTCTGACTGGTGCGATGCCGGGGCGAAAATTAAGAAAGACGGGGAGAATTTTGTTATTTCCCTGAAAGGTTTTCCGGTTCCCCGCCAACTGTAGATATTGAGGGTTTAAGTTAGCGCATGACGAGCTTTGTGGCTCGTCGCTCATATTATTTTGCGCATTTTCCCGTGACTTGCCTGTAAACGCAGGTTGTCCCAAATGGGTTGCAATGTCCGGAAGGCCGAGCGCATTGTGTCATCGGGCAGTGCGAAGGGCATGCGTAAGAAGCGATCGAATGCGCCATCCAGGCCGAAGCGCGTCCCGGTACCCAACTGAATACCTGCACTTTCAGCGCGCGCGGCAAACAACGTCGCCAGCGTATCGGGTAATTCAACCCAGAAAGAGAGTCCCCCCTGCGGTTGAGTAAACTGCCACTCCGGGAAATGTGTCTTCATCAGGTCATGGCACCGATCGCGCCGGGTGGTGAGCAATTGCCGTCTGTCGGGAAGAAAATCGGCCGCATTGTCCAGTAACCAACCCGTGGCAAGCTGTTCAAGCACTGGTGATCCTAAATCAAATGTGTCGCGAGTCTGCACCAGCGCAGCAATGGTACGCGACGAGGCCCGAATCCATCCCAGACGCAGACCTCCCCAAAAACTTTTCCCCGCCGATCCCAGCATGATGATGGGCGCGTCATCATGGAATGCCGCCAGCGGTGGTGGTGGCGGGGCGTCATACCACAGATTGACCATGGTTTCGTCCACCACCAGTGTCGTGCGGGTTCTGGCGGAGATATCGGCGATAGCCTGGCGTGTCGCCGCATCCATACAACGTCCGGTAGGGTTGTGAAAATCAGGCATCAGGTAGGCCATTCTTGGCGCGGTTTGCGCGATAGTGGCAACAAGGCCCGATGTATCCCAACCGTGTTCGGGCAGTGACACGCCCACGGGGCGGCAGGACGCACCTTGAATGGCTGCAATGGCGAGTGGATAGGTAGGATGATCGACCAACACACGATCGCCGGGACCCGTGAGCAAACGCAGGATCAGCGCCAGGCCGCTGACTGCGCCATTCACCACCATTATTTCATCCGGCTGTGTGGGTAATCCGCGTTCGCAATAATGCCGGGCGATAGATTCTCGCAGCGTTGGTAACCCCTGGGGCAAATATCCTGAACTTAGCAAATGCTGTGGCATCGCAAGCAGGGCTTGCTGATACGCCTGATGAATTTCGGGCCCGGCGCTAAGGGCTGCTGTGGACAAATCCAGCGCGGTGCTGGTGCGGGTTCGCGTCGGTACATGACGGGTATGTTCCGGCAGGATCACGCGTGAACCACTTCCATGGCGGCTTTCCAGATACCCTTCTTCCCGCAGTTGCGCCATTGCGCTGGCAATCGTCGTGCGACTGACTTCAAGCACGGCGGCCAACTCGCGTTCGCCGGGTAAGCGGGTATCCAGCGCCAGTCGGCCATCCAGGATCAGCAGGCGCAGTGCCTCTGCCAACTGTCGCCAGATAGGTGTACGTGAGGGGGTCTCCTGCCAGTGCCCGAGCAGGCGCTGCAGGGACTGGCTTCCATAACGGCGAGATGACATAGCAGTCCACTTTCTGAAAACTGGACATTAATCATAGTGCCAATTGCGGTGAAGATGAAAGCTATCTGAGAGGTGAGGAGAAAATTATGCTGCGTCGTTTACTTCAGCTGTATATCGGACTGGCGCTGTACGGCGTTTCGACGGCGATGTTTGTACGTTCAGATTTAGGGGCTGACCCGTGGAACGTATTTCATCTGGGCGTGGCAAATCTATTATCGATGAATATCGGCCTGGTGATCATCGCCGTGGGGGTACTGGTTCTGCTGGTATGGATACCACTGCGCCAGCGCCCCGGATTTGGCACTCTCAGCAATGTCATTATGATTGGTTTGGCTGCAGATGCCGCGCTGGCGGTGATCCCGGGATTTGAATCGCTACTGACGCGCAGTGGACTGCTGGTGGCGGCGGTTATCTTGAATGCGCTAGCGACCAGTCTGTACATCGGTGCCGGTTTTGGGGCGGGCCCGCGTGACGGCTTAATGACCGGTATTCATGCGCGTACTGGTTGGCCTGTACGGACTATCCGGACTGCAATCGAGGTGTCGGTTTTGCTCAGCGGTTGGCTTCTTGGCGGAACCGTGGGTGTTGGAACGGTACTGTATGCGTTAGCTATTGGACCGTTAATTCAGATTTGCCTGCCGTGGTTTCGTCATCAGCCGCAGTCACGTATTCGTGTTCGGAATGAGCCTACGGCGTGATTGCCAGCTGACGACTAAACTTAACCTCGACTGACGCGGCCGGAATCGGCTTGCCGCGCAGTACACTTCGGAGGTTTATCTGATGAAGTATGTTGATGGTTTTGTTGTTGCCGTTCCTGCCGAAAACAAGGAGGCATATATCGCGATGGCGGCAAAGGCTGCACCGCTTTTCAAGGAATTCGGCGCACTGCGCGTTGTGGAGTGTTGGGCTGATGATGTTCCCGACGGTAAGTTGACCGATTTTCGTATGGCGGTCAAAGCGCAGGATCATGAAGAAGTGGTATTCAGCTGGATTGAATACCCTTCTAAAGAAGTCCGCGATGCGGCGAATCAGAAGATGATGTCCGATCCCCGTATGAAGGAGTTTGGTGAGTCTATGCCATTTGATGGCAAGCGAATGATCTACGGTGGATTCTCGCCCATTATGGAAGAGTGACGTGACTGGCTGTGCGGCGTGCCGCCAGCCATCTCAATACACGCCAGTGCCCTGTTAGAGTCGTTTTTCCGCCCACAGAATAAATTCCGCCTTTGGCAGTGCTTTGCTGTACAGCCAGCCTTGACCATACTGTACGCCATGTTGACGTAGCCAGCTTTCCTGGTTCTCGGTCTCGATGCCTTCTGCCACCATTTCCAGCTTCAGCGTTTTGGCTATCTCGATAATATGTGGCGTGACGTTATTGTATTCCAGCGCATTAACAAACGATTTGTCTATCTTCAGGATGTCCACATCCAGATCCTGCAAATAACTCAGGCTGGAGTAGCCTGTACCAAAATCATCAATATAAATAGGGTGGCCAGCCTGACGGTATTTAGCGATAAACGGTGCACTGTTTTTCGGGTCGGCAAATTCACGCTCAGTCAGCTCCAGGGCAATTTGTGCGGGTTTTAGTTGCCAGTGGTTAACCATGTGGCTTAACAGTGCCGGCAGCGCTTCGGACTTCAAATCGGCCGATTCAAGGTTGAGTGATATATGCTGTTGAGGATGTTGATGCAGCCATTTACCCAGATCCTCGAAGACGTTTTCAATAATCAAACGAGTGAGAGGTTCTGTCAGGCCGGTTTCTTCGGCCAGGGGAATAAAAATATCGGGTGAGAGATAGCTACCGTCAGCTTGTCGCCAGCGGGCCAGTGCTTCTGCACCCACGACCTTTCCTGTTTTGAGCGAAATAATGGGCTGGTAATGGACCTTGATAGCCCGGTTCTGAATGGCGTCTTGCAATTGGTGATGGGGGGACTGCAAGCGGCGCAAAATACGCAGAATAAAGAGGGCGGTGAGCAGGCCAATAATAATCCCTGCCGGGAGCCAGATCAGCGCCTGTCGGTGCCAGGATTTTTGCAAAGGTAATGTCGACGCCCAGCTGACGATAGTGATACCCAGTTCGGGGAAAGGGCGAGAATTATAAATATTGCCCTCTTTTTGAAAATGGCTGATAGAACTGTCTTTTTGCAGTTGATGTAACACGTCCAAGGGGAGATCGGCACTACTGGCCACCACGACGTTGCTTACTGTACCCACAATGGCGACTTCGATAGGCCATGAACCAAATGGGATAACATCAATGAACGAGCCAGGGTCGATCATCACCACATAATGCTCGCTGCCGAGCGCCGCCATAAAACGCTGTATTCCGAGGTCGTTTTGCGAGGTTAACCAGGCGCGATAGCCATCCGGTGTCATTTTCATTGGCGGTGGAAACGCAGCAGCCTGGCTCCTTTTCTCAAGGGAGGAACATTGTGGAACATTGTCTTTGAGGTACATCACTTCCTGAATATAACGGTAGCTGTAGGACAACCGGCGCATTTCCAGCAAATGTTCCTCTGAGCAGGGCACACCCTGGAAGGCTTCTATTTTGCGTAGCGCTTTTTTTGCCTGCTCGCCAACGCGTTCCGTACGCAAAGCGACCCGGCTGGAAAATGAATCAAGCTCATCTATAAATTTCGTTTCGACCTGACGATGTGCCAGCCACAGGCTTAAACACACCGGTACGAGGATGGACAGAACCAGTATTCCCGCCACCAGGCCAATCAGATGTCGTGTTGTCACAGTGATATCCTTATTAACACAGCGTAGAGAAAGTATATCCGAAAGCTAAAAAAGCAATTCGATTGGCATCATATATTTAGGGCCACTTATCACTCCGATAAATTACCCATAGCATAAATCAGGTTGAGATCTGTACGGGAGTGGTGTATTTTTATGGATATGTTATAACGTAACAAATTGAGGTTGCCATGAAACCGGATATCCATCCTTTTTATCGCCCAGTGGTGTTTCACGATACCAGTGCCAATGAATACTTTAAGGTCGGTTCGACGATCAAAACCGAACGAGAGATTGAGTTCGAGGGACAAATGTACCCGTACGTAACGCTTGATATCTCGTCTAAGTCACATCCGTACTACACCGGTAAACAAAAAACCTTCGATAACGAAGGCAGCGCGGCTCGTTTCCAGAAACGTTTCGGCCACTTCATTGGCACAAAGCGAGGTTAAGATGCAGGTACTCAATTCACTTCGCAGCGCCAAACAGCGGCACCCTGACTGCCAGATAGTCAAACGCAAAGGGCGTTTGTACGTCATCTGCAAAACGAATCCGCGGTTTAAAGCGGTACAGGGCCGTAAAAAAAGACGTTAGTCACTTTGCCAGCATTGCAGGGACTGAAGTGCGTTCCCCTCGGGGGACGCACTTTTTTTGTTTGTGACGGGGCGTGATTACTGACTGGTCTGCGCGCGGGTTAATGTGAAGACATCATAAAATGACAGTTCACCTTTCCGCGTTATCATTTTTTGCAACTGGGCCTTATGCTCACTGTCGACTTGGGGAGAGTGCAGGATAGTGTCGATGAGCGAGGGCGGCACAAAGCGCGTGTTATACCATTCACCGTTATAGCAGACTCTGAAATCCAGTACGTCAATATCTTCAAAGCGGTAACGCGGCGCAACGTCAAAAAAGAAAAAGGCGTTGAGTAAGACGAACAGTACAACCAATAGCCATACCGAATCGACCAGCGTTTCTGATTGCAGCATTACCGCCAGCGTGGCAAAAAACGCAACATACATGCCGATAAATAGCCCTGGATGTTTACGAATAAAGCTGATGCTAAAGCGCGGTTTGTTGTCGCGCTTTTCGCGAATATTTAAGTCGTCGATGGTTTCGGTAAGCAGGCGTTGTATTTCTGTCATCTCTTGCCTTCGTGAAGTCTGCAATAGTCAGGAGGGATCAGCCTATTTTAAAAGGGGATACTCTCTGAGAAAAGTAACAGATTAACCACAATTTAGCATAACAGTTACATATCAGATCACAGTGTTTTGATGATCCGTGCCGGATTGCCCCCGACGACGGTGTTTGCCGGAACGCTTTTAGTCACCACTGCACCTGACGCCACAACCACGTTGTCGCCCAGAGTTACGCCCGGATTTATCACTGCGCGCCCCCCTATCCAGACATTATTCCCGATGGTTACAGGTTTCCCTAGTTCAACTCCGCTGTTGCGTTCGTTAGCGTCCAATGGATGGGTTGCCGTATAGATATGGACTCCCGGTGCCAGCATACAGTTATCACCGATGTGGATTGGGCAGACATCAAGCATGACGCAGTCGAAGTTGGCGTAAAACGCTTTGCCGAGATAAATGTTATACCCGTAGTCACAACGAAAAGAGGGCTCAATGTAAGCGTCTTCGCTTTGACCCAATAGATCGCGCAAGATAGCCTGACGTTCACTCTGCGCATCGGGTGCGGTGGCATTGTATCGGTGGATGAGTTGGCGTGCGCGGAGACGATCGTTGCGCAACGTTTCATCTGCCGGGCGATACAATTCGCCGGCGATCATCTTTTGCTTATCTTCACTCATTACGAACTTTCCTGTTTGCTGATAGGCCGTCACAGTACAGTAAAACGCAATGCAGGGAAGGGGAACGTTCCCGTTTTCCCACCGTGATCGCAATCACGTGATTTGAATTAAATAATGGTTGCTGGTACGGGAAATGGTCAGTCAGACAAACAAATGTTTCGCGATACCTGACTTAACCTCATGAGCAATTAACGAATAAATTTCCAAACAGATGTTGGGATCTTGTCGTAGAGCTTATTCATTGTCAATTCAGCAAGACGATGATCGGCGGCTGAGTAAAATACAGCCAGTTCATTGTCAGACAATTCATATTTATTTTTCTCAATAACACGTTCAAGCGTGTCAATTGTTTGACAGCGTCGTAGGCGCATCAAATAATCTGTTTTAGTTAATGGTTTATCGGACATAACTCTTACCTATGATTGTAATAATTTTTAACAAGACAAACTGACAGGATTAGCCCTGGTGGCATTGACAAAACAGCGAAATAGTCGATTACCTGACTTCCGCCATTTCTGCAGATCCTGCGTATTAATACCATAACTGCTGAACAACATAAAAGTGTCATCCAGGTATTCATCAATCTGCGCGATCAGCTTATTGTCCTCATTGTACTTAATTTTATAATTAAGTGCGAAGGTTGCAATATGCTCTATCAGTTCATTGAGCTGCAAGCTGGTTGCAGAGGTAGGGTCATTTACCCAACCATGGTTGCTTTGTTCAAGGTTTGCAAGACAGTCATGATACAGAGTTTCGCAGAGAAATTTAAGCTGCGCGATATCATGTCTTTTCGGTGAGTATTCATCCATAACGCATCCCCTTCTTAGTGGTTTAGACTAACCGAACACCTTTCGGGATGGATACAACAAACGACCTGGAACTTGCCCGCGACTCCTGATGATTTAACTATAATCTACTCTAAAAAAGATTTCATCGTCATATCACGAAAAATTACAATTATGTAAAATTATGATGCAGTCCCATTTTTACATTTTAACAGATACATGCCGGTATTCGAAATGGAACAACTTCTTTATTCTCGGCCAATCATCAAGTTATCTTGTTTAGGTTTAGCAACGAAAGGCGACAACCGACTCCGTGAACGAAAACTAGGAATAGTCTTAATATTTATTTAAGTAAATAAGGGTTCGTGACGTTTTTTAAGAATAGCCTTTAAGCTCACAAGGATTATATCGCTTATTTAAACAAGAGAAAATAAACGAAATCGCAATAAGCGCTTTTTATGATTTTTTTCCAGAAAAAAGGCCGCTTGCGCGGCCTTATCTTTAGGAATGTATCAATGATGCTCAACTGAGTGGCTATGTTCAACATCTTCGTTCTTACGGCTAAAGCGGCGGCGGACCACCACAAAGAACACCGGAACAAAGAAGATAGCCAATACGGTTGCAGTGACCATCCCGCCCATTACGCCAGTACCGACGGCGTTCTGCGCGCCACTACCTGCACCGGAGCTGATAACCAACGGCATTACGCCGAGGATAAAGGCTAACGATGTCATCAGAATCGGACGTAAACGCATGCGAACCGCGTCCAGCGTCGCCTCTACCAGACCTTTACCTTCTTTATCCATCAAGTCTTTGGCGAATTCGACGATCAATATCGCGTTCTTCGCCGACAACCCAATGGTTGTGAGCAGGCCCACCTGGAAGTAAACGTCGTTGGTCAAACCACGGAACGTTGCCGCCAGCAGCGCACCGATAACCCCCAGCGGAACGACCAGCATAACGGAGAATGGAATTGACCAGCTCTCGTACAATGCTGCCAGACACAGGAAGACGACGATCAGTGAAATCGCATACAGGGCAGGTGCCTGGTTACCAGACAGTCGTTCCTGGTAGGACATGCCTGTCCAGTCATAGCCGATACCGGATGGCAGTTTGCTGGCAAGTTGTTCCATCATTGCCATCGCTTCACCGGTACTTTTACCCGGTGCGGCCTGGCCTAAGATTTCCATGGACGGCAGACCGTTATAGCGTTCCAGACGCGGTGAACCATATTCCCAACGCGAGGAAGAGAACGCAGAGAACGGCACCATTTGTCCATCACTACCACGGACATACCAGTTTCCAATATCTTCCGGCAACATACGGTATTTGGCTTCAGACATGACGTAAACTTTCTTCACACGACCACGGTCGATGAAGTCGTTCACGTAGCTTCCGCCCCATGCAGCGCCCAGCGTTGTATTAATGTCACTAATGGAAACACCCAGAGCCTGCGCTTTTTCCTGATCGATATCGATCTTGAATTGCGGAGTATCTTCCAGACCGTTAGGACGTACGCCCACTAACAGATCAGGATGTTTCGCGACTTCACCAAACAACTGGTTACGCGCCTGAGTCAATTTTTCATGGCCCAGACCGGCTTGGTCAATCAACTGGAAGTCGAAACCCGTCGCGGTGCCCAGTTCTACGATTGCTGGCAGGTTAAAGGCGAATACCATGGCGTCTTTAATCTGCGAGAACGCCCCCATCGCACGCTGAGTAATCGCTTCTACCTTGTTCTCTTCACCTGGACGTTCACTCCAGTCTTTCAGAGAGACGAATGCGATACCGGTGTTCTGACCACGACCAGCAAAGCCGAAGCCGTTAACCGCAAACACCGATTCAACGTTCGCTTTTTCTTTGGTCAGGTAGTAATCCGTCACTTCGTCCAGCACTTTCTGGGTACGCTCTTGCGTTGCACCTGCTGGCAGCTGAGCCATGGTCAGGAATACACCCTGGTCTTCATCTGGCAGGAAGGAGCTTGGCAGGCGAACAAACAGATAGGCCATGCCGACGACGATGATCAGATACAGCGCCAGGTAACGACCGGTGCTGCGCAGAATACCGCCTACGCTATCGGTGTAGTGGTGCGTGCTCTTATCGAACATGCGGTTGAACCAACCGAAGAAGCCCGTTTTACCTTCACCGTGATCGCCTTTAGCAATCGGTTTAAGCATTGTTGCACACAGGGCAGGGGTCAGAATCAACGCCACCAGTACAGACAACGCCATTGCGGAAACAATGGTGATGGAGAACTGACGGTAAATCGCACCGGTAGACCCCCCGAAGAAGGCCATTGGGATAAATACCGCTGACAATACCATCGCGATACCCACCAATGCGCCCTGAATCTGGCCCATTGATTTACGCGTTGCTTCTTTCGGTGGTAGCCCTTCTTCAGCCATGACACGTTCAACGTTCTCGACCACCACGATGGCGTCATCCACCAACAGGCCGATGGCGAGCACCATCCCGAACATCGTTAGCGTGTTTATCGAGAAGCCGAAAATCGCCAGCACAGCAAAAGTACCCAACAACACGACCGGGACGGCGATGGTCGGAATCAGCGTCGCGCGGAAGTTCTGCAGGAACAGATACATAACCAGGAACACGAGGATGATTGCTTCCGCCAGCGTCTTCACAACTTCGTGAATAGAGATTTTCACGAACGGTGTTGTGTCATACGGATAAACAATTTTCAGGCCTGATGGGAAGAACGGTTCCATCTTCACCAGTTCAGCGCGGATAGCCGCTGCGGTATCCAGGGCGTTCGCACCGGTAGCCAGTTTGATACCCAGACCAGACGCAGGCTTGCCGTTGAACTTCGCAATGATGTCGTAGTTTTCACCACCCAGCTCAATCTTCGCTACATCGCGCAGACGAACCTGGGAGCCATCCTGGTTCACTTTCAGCAGAATTTTGCCGAATTCGTCGGTGGAGGTCAGACGCGTCTGAGCAATGATAGAGGCGTTCAGTTGCTGGCCTTTCACGGGTGGCGTACCACCAAGCTGACCGGCTGCAACCTGGGCGTTCTGCGCTTTAATCGCGGAAATTACATCAACCGGCGTAAGCTGGTATTTGTTCAGTTCGGTTGGGTCCATCCAGATACGCATCGCGTACTGTGAACCGAATAGCTGCACGTCACCGACGCCTGAAGTACGGCTGATGGTGTCTTTCATGTTAGCGGCGACGTAATCCGAGATATCTTCCTGCGTCATTGTGCCATCGGTGTTGATAACACCAACAACCATCAGGAAGCTACTGGATGATTTCTCAACGCTAACCCCTTGCTGCTGTACTTCCTGAGGCAGTAACGGCATGGCCAGCTGCAGTTTGTTCTGCACCTGTACCTGCGCGATATCCGCATCAGTACCGGACTGGAAGGTTAAGGTGATCTGCACGGTACCCGTGGAGTCACTGTTTGAGGACATGTACATCAGGTTATCGATACCGTTCATATTCTGTTCGATAACCTGCGTAACAGTATCCTGTACTGTTTTGGCATCAGCGCCAGGGTAGGTCGCGGAGATCGTCACTGCCGGAGGTGCAATAGTCGGATATTGCGCTACCGGCAATTTGAGGATCGCGAGCCCCCCTGCCAACATGATGATAATGGCGATCACCCACGCAAATATGGGGCGATCGATAAAGAAATTAGGCATGTCTTAACGGCTCCTGTTTAAGTTAAGACTTGGACTGTTCAGGCTGGCTACCGCTTGCGGCTGGCTGGTTATTATCCGCGGTGACTTCCTGCGCTTTAACCTGAGCGCCAGGACGAACTTTCTGCAGCCCACTTACAATCACACGGTCGCCCGGCTTAAGTCCTTCAGTGACTAACCATTTGTCGCCAATTGCTTGTGCTGCCACAATTTGACGCGTTTCAACTTTGTCATCAGCACCGATAACCAATGCACTGGCATCACCACGCGGTGTGCGAGTAACGCCTTGCTGTGGAACCAGTAACGCCGTTGGGTTTGTCCCTTCTTCCAGACGCGCACGGACGAACATACCCGGCAGTAAGGTGTGATCCGGGTTCGGGAAGATTGCGCGTAACGTAATTGATCCAGTGGTTTGATCAACCGTCACATCCGAAAACTCCAGCGTACCGGACTGCGGGAATTTAATACCGTCGCTGGTGACCAGTTCAACTTTCGCTTTACCGTTCTCTTGCTTCAGCGTGCCATTGGCCAGCTCTTGTTTCAGGCGCAGGAAATCGTTACTTGACTGCGTCACATCGACATAGATGGGATCCAGTTGCTGAACGGTCGCCAGTGCGGTCGCCTGACCGTTTTGCACCAGTGCGCCTTCAGTAACGGATGACTTACCAATGCGGCCGCTGATTGGCGACGTGACTTTGGTATAGGCCAGATTGATACGAGCGGTTTCTACCGCGGCTTTCGCAGCGACAACAGCAGCGTTCGCCTGTTGTGCATCTGCCTGCGCGCTATCGTAGTCCTGTTGACTGATGTACTTCGTACCCAACAGTTTCTGATAACGTTTAACCGTCAGCTGAGCGATATTTGCCGCTGCTTGTGCTTTGGCCAGATCGCCTTTCGCACTTTCGTACGCGGCCTGGTAAGTAGCAGGATCAATCTGATAGAGAGACACACCCGCTTCAATGTCGCCGCCTTCGGTAAAGTTACGCTTCAGGATAATACCGCTGACCTGAGGGCGAACTTCCGCAATGCGAAAAGCACTGGTGCGACCTGGGAGTTCAGTTGTGATCTGTAGAGGTTCAGTTTTGAGCGTCACAACTCCAACTTCTGGCATCTGCTGGCCCCCTTGTTGGGCCTGTTTGTCGTCACATCCTGTTAGCGCTAAGCTGCCTGAGAGCATCAGAACGACTGCCAGAGGCGTTAACCCTCTGTTTTTGTTCATATGTAAACCTCGAGTGTCCGATTTCAAATTGATCAATGGCTTAAAGCCCATAAACCCATTGCTGCGTTTATATTATCGTCGTGCTATGGTACATACATTCACAAATGTATGTAAATCTAACGCCTGTAAATTCACTGACATATGGCACGAAAAACCAAACAACAAGCACAGGAAACACGGCAGCACATTCTGGATGTTGCTCTGCGTTTGTTTTCGCAGCAAGGGGTATCATCCACCTCGCTTGCGGAGATCGCAAAAGCCGCTGGTGTAACTCGCGGTGCTATCTATTGGCATTTCAAAAACAAGTCGGATTTATTCAGTGAAATCTGGGAGCTAGCAAAACCTAACATTGATGAGTTAGAAACTGAGTATCAGGCAAAATTCCCCGACGATCCACTATCAGTATTAAGAGAAATATTAGTTTACGTTCTTGAAGCGACCGTGACTGAAGAACGCCGACGTTTATTGATGGAGATTATATTCCACAAATGCGAATTTGTCGGGGAAATAGCAACAGTTCAACTGGTTCAACGCAGCCTGTGTCTTGAAAACTATGACCGGATCGAACAAACGCTGCGACACTGTATGGCTGCAAACATGTTGCCGGAGAATCTGAATACGCGCCGTGTGGCAGTACTACTGCGTAGTTATATCTCCGGGATCATTGAGAACTGGTTATTCGCGCCCGAATCGTTTGATTTGCGAAAAGAGGCGCGCGACTACGTTGCAGTGCTACTGGAGATGTGTCTGCTTTGTCCGACACTGCGTGTGAAGGTCGCAGAGACGAGCTAACTGTCAGACCCAATACCAGGAATTCTCCTGGAGGGTTTCCCTCCTGCTATTCTGTCCGCCACAGCCGTGATATTCTTGCCGCTTGACTATTTTCGGTCACTTTCCCGGTTCAGAAACGTTCATTCTCATGACTATGTTGCAGCTCTATAAACGTTCACAGCATCTTATTGCTATAAGCATTCTTTTCTTCATTCTATTGCTGTCCAGCCAGTCATCAGCATTTGCGCGAGCGCAACAGAATGGTGAACTGCCGACAAAAGTGGATATTCAGAGCCAGTTGGATGCGCTGAATAAACAAAAAGATCTTTCCGCGCAGGACAAACTGGTTCAGCAGGATCTTATCGATACTATCGCCACGCTGGATAAAATAGATCGCGTAAAAGATGAGACCGTACAGCTTCGTCAGAAAGTGGCTCAGGCGCCGGAGAAAATGCGCCAGGCAACGGATGCGTTGAATTCACTCAGCGATGTCGATAATGACGATGAAACGCGGAAAACGCTCAGTACGCTCTCTCTGCGCCAGCTTGAATCTCGTGTCGCCCAGGTGCTGGACGATCTGCAAAGCGCGCAAAACGACCTTGCAGCCTACAACAGTCAGTTGGTTTCGCTGCAAACGCAGCCAGAGCGTGTGCAAAATGCGATGTACACCGCATCACAGCAAATGCAGCAAATCCGCAATCGCCTGGATGGGACTAATGTGGGTGAGGCGGCATTACGCCCCAGCCAACAGGTGTTGCTGCAGGCGCAGCAAGCGTTGCTGAGCGCGCAGATCGATCAACAGCGTAAGAGTCTGGAAGGCAATACGGTTTTGCAGGATACCTTGCAGAAACAGCGTGATTATGTAACGGCGAACACGAATCGTCTCGAACATCAGCTTCAGTTGCTGCAAGAAGCGGTGAACAGCAAACGTCTGACGCTAACCGAAAAGACGGCGCAGGAAGCGGTAACACCAGACGAAGCGGCCCGTATCCAGACCAACCCGCTAGTTAAACAAGAACTTGATATTAACCATCAGCTCAGTCAGCGTCTGATATCTGCCACCGAAAACGGCAACACGCTGATGCAGCAAAACATTAAAGTCAAAAACTGGCTTGATCGTGCGTTGCAATCTGAACGCAATATTAAAGAACAAATCGCCGTGCTGAAAGGCAGCCTGCTGTTGTCACGCATTCTGTACCAGCAACAGCAAACGCTGCCGTCGGCAGATGAACTTGCCGACATGACCAACCGTATTGCCGACTTACGTCTGGAACAATTCGAGGTCAACCAGCAGCGTGATGCGCTATTCCAGAATGATGCGTTTGTCGCCAAGCTAGAAGAAGGGCACAGCAATGAGGTGAATGGCGAAGTCCATGATGCCCTGCTGCAGGTTGTGGATATGCGTCGTGAACTGTTGGACCAACTGAATAAGCAGTTGGGTAACCAATTGATGATGGCCATTAACCTGCAAATTAATCAACAGCAGTTAATGAGCGTATCGAAAAATCTGAAAGGGATCCTCACGCAGCAAATCTTCTGGGTAAACAGTAACCGCCCGATGGACTGGGACTGGATCAAGGCGTTCCCGCAAACGCTTAAAGACCAGTTTAAGTCGATGAAAATTACCGTGAACTGGGAAAAAGCCTGGCCGGCGGTATTCATTGCGTTCCTGGCCGGTCTGCCGTTGCTGCTTATTGCCGGGCTCATCCGCTGGCGTCTGAAATGGCTGAAAGAGTATCAGGCAAAACTCGCCGCGGCGGTGGGGAACTTGCGTAATGACAGCCAGCTCAATACGCCAAAAGCGATACTGATTGATTTGATCAGAGCCTTACCCGCATGTCTGATTATTCTCGCTGTAGGCTTGATTCTGCTGACGATGCAATTAAACGTCAGCGATCTGCTGTGGGCATTCAGTAAGAAGATGACCGTTTTCTGGCTGGTGTTCGGTCTGTGCTGGAAGGTACTGGAAAAAGATGGCGTGGCGATACGTCATTTTGGCATGCCAGCGAAACAGACCAGCCACTGGCGTCGCCAGATTGTGCGTATTAGCCTTGCGCTGTTGCCGCTTAACTTCTGGTCGGTTATTGCTGAACTGTCGCCGCTGAATCTGATGGATGATGTGTTAGGGCAAGTCGTTATTTTCCTTAACCTGCTGCTGATCGCCTTCCTGGTGTGGCCAATGTGCCGTGAAAGCTGGCGTGACAAAGAGTCGCACGGTCTGCGTCTGGTCACTATTACCGTGCTGTCTATTATCCCGGTTGCGTTGATGGTGCTGACGGCGACCGGTTATTTCTACACCACGCTGCGCCTGGCCGGTCGTTGGATTGAAACGGTTTATCTGGTTATTGTCTGGAACCTGCTATACCAGACGGTGCTGCGTGGGTTGAGCGTGGCGGCACGCCGCATCGCCTGGCGTCGCGCGTTAGCGCGTCGTCAGAATCTGGTGAAAGAAGGGGCCGAAGGCGCAGAGCCGCAGGAAGAACCGACCATAGCGCTGGAACAGGTAAACCAGCAAACGCTGCGTATTACGATGCTGTTGATGGTGGCTCTGTTTGGTGTTCTGTTCTGGGCAATTTGGTCCGATCTGATCACTGTGTTTAGTTATCTCGACAGCATTACGCTTTGGCATTACAACGGTACTGAAGCGGGAGCTGCAGTGGTGAAAGATGTCACCATGGGCAGTTTGTTGTTTGCCATTATTGCCTCGATGGTGGCGTGGGCGTTGATCCGCAACTTACCGGGTCTGCTCGAAGTGCTGGTGCTGTCGCGACTCAAAATGCGCCAGGGCGCATCGTATGCCATCACCACGATCCTCAATTACGCGATTATCGCTATCGGAGCAATGACCGTCTTCGGATCGCTTGGCGTATCGTGGGACAAACTCCAGTGGCTGGCAGCGGCCTTGTCGGTTGGTCTGGGTTTTGGCTTACAGGAAATCTTCGGTAACTTCGTCTCGGGCCTGATTATTCTGTTTGAACGTCCGGTACGTATTGGCGATACGGTTACCATTGGTACGTTCTCCGGTACGGTCAGCAAGATCCGTATTCGTGCCACAACGATTACCGACTTCGATCGTAAAGAGGTCATTATCCCGAATAAGGCGTTTGTGACGGAACGTCTGATCAACTGGTCATTGTCTGATACCACCACACGTTTGGTTATTCGTATTGGTGTGGCTTATGGTTCAGATCTGGATAAAGTGAAGAAAGTGCTGTTACAGGCGGCAACAGAACATCCGAAAGTGATGCACGATCCGGAGCCGGCAGTGTTCTTTACTGCTTTCGGTGCCAGCACGCTGGATCATGAACTGCGTTTATATGTTCGCGAACTGCGGGATCGCAGCCACACGGTCGATGAACTGAACCGCGCGGTTGATCGTTTATGTCGTGAAAACAATATTGATATCGCCTTTAACCAACTCGAAGTGCACCTGCATAATGCCAAAGGTGACACAGTGACAGAGGTTAAGCGTGACATCATCAAAGGCGACGATCCGACGCCTTCTGTAGGTTAAGTTGCAATCAGGGCGGCAAATAGCCGCCCTGATTGCATTTAGTGCGACAGCGCGACCAGTTCTTCCTGCGTCAGGCCCGTAAGGTGCGTAATCAAATCCAGTTCCAGACCGCGGGTGAGCATTTTTTGTGCGATATTACGTGATTCAACCTGCCGAAAGACCGCATCGTGGGGAGTCGTTCCATGATCGGTCCGTTATTGTCGTGATGTTGCGACGACTCTGGCACCGAAGCCAATGGCAGACCAGAGAGCAATTAATCAGTTTGCGAGGCGTCTTCCGCAGTTTTAAGTTTGTTTTCATAATCACGCATAACGATCTCCAGCGCGCGTAGCACCGTGCGCGCTGGTAGCTGATTCTCTTCAAGCAAAACAATCAAATCGACGGCCAATTTGACCTCGTCCGGGGCGTTTTCAAGGGACATACATTCTCCGGTGATTAGCGGGTTAAACGCGCCAGCACGTTTTCAATCCTTGCCAGCGCATGACGGCAGCGTGCCAGTCGTGCTTCGAACGCCTCGACTTCTCGGTGCAGCTTTTGCTGCTCCTCAAACCCCGAGGCCTGAGCCAATTGCTCTTTACGTTTGCGTGTCATCTCAACCAGACGCCGTTCAAATTCCTGATGCTGAACGCGTTTACGTTGCCAGCGGGCAAGACCCGGCGAGGCGCTGTCCCACTCTCTCAGTGACCAGGTGGCAGATTCGCGTGAAATCGCTTCTAACTGTGAGGCGAGATGTTCCGCAAGCCAGGCAATTTGCGGCAATTGTTGCTGCTCAACGGCACGACGCAGGGCGGCAAGATTATCGCCAGCTTCATCCAGACAAGCCTGCAACAGCGTGCTGCGAGTACGAAAAAGATGACGATCGAAACGGGCGCTGAGCGTTGCGTGATGCGCCAGGGGGGCGCATTGCTGGCGCAGGCTGTTGAGTTGACTTTCGAGCTTCTGTAGTAGCATGACGGTTTTCACGACAACACTCCGATGAAAATGAGAACTGTTATGCTAAAGTAGCGATTCTCTGTGTTAAGTACTCATATTATGCAACGCATTATTCTAATCATCATTGGCTGGATAGCGGTAGTGTTAGGCACGCTGGGCATTGTATTGCCACTGTTGCCTACCACGCCATTTATCCTGCTGGCCGCCTGGTGTTTTGCGCGTTCATCGCCTCGCTTTCACGCCTGGCTGCTTTATCGTTCGTGGTTTGGCGGTTATTTGCGCCACTGGCAAAAACACCGCGCGATGCCGCCGGGAGCCAAACCTCGCGCTATTTTGTTGATCGTGCTGACCTTTAGCGTTTCGTTGTGGTTCGTTAATATGTTGTGGGTTCGCGTGCTGCTGCTGGTGATTCTCACCTGTTTGCTGATTTTTATGTGGCGAATCCCGGTGGTTGATGAAAAGCAACAAAAGCACTGAAGCACAATAATCGCTGTTGCAATTGTCTCTCACAGCCAGTAAATTCAACCGTTTTCGAGCACAGGCGCAGGTGGTCAAAGGTTAAGCAAATGTAACCCTGGCCCTTAATATAGACACAAAATCATTCAAGATACGTCGAGGCGGCAACTGAATGAATCCCCGGAGCTTACATCAGTAAGTGACTGGGATGAATGAAGGCAGCCAACAAAGAGGTAGCTTGAAGGATGAAGTGTATAGTGCGCCGTGAAGTAATACTGTATTAATCAGGCACAAACTTATGACCGCGACTGCACAGCAGCTTGAGTTTCTCAAAAATAGCATCAAAAGCATCCACGACTACCCGAAGCCGGGCATTCTTTTCCGTGATGTCACCAGTTTGCTGGAAGACCCGAAAGCGTACGCGCTCAGCATCGAATTGCTGGTTGAACGTTACAAAAATGCCGGTATTACCAAAGTGGTCGGTACTGAAGCGCGTGGCTTCCTGTTTGGCGCACCGGTCGCGTTGGGCCTGGGCGTCGGGTTTGTTCCCGTGCGTAAACCGCGTAAGCTTCCGCGTGAAGTCATTGCTGAGAGCTACGAGCTGGAATACGGCACCGATCAGCTGGAAATCCATGTTGATGCCATCAAACCAGGCGATAAAGTTCTGGTCGTCGACGACCTGCTGGCAACCGGTGGCACGATTGAAGCGACCGTGAAGCTGATCCGTCGTCTGGGCGGCGAAGTGACCGATGCTGCTTTTATCATTAATCTGTTCGATCTGGGCGGCGAACAACGCCTGGAAAAACAGGGGCTGACTTGTTACAGCCTGGTCCCATTCCCGGGCCACTAAGTTCGGACTCTCTTTTTTGCCATTTTGGCTCCGGTCAGTGCTCAACATCCTCACGTACTGCGTGTACGTTCCGGTTTCTGCGCGCTGCCCGAAACCAAACTGGCTGTAACGATAGCGCCCGAATATAACGTGTCAACCTCGCCGTCGGTGCGAGGTTGTGTTAGCATTACCCCCTTGTGAATCCACCCTCCAGCCTTTCAGAGCCTGCCAATGAGTTATCAGGTCTTAGCCCGAAAATGGCGCCCACAAACCTTTGCTGACGTCGTCGGCCAGGAACATGTGCTGACGGCACTGGCGAACGGCTTGTCGTTAGGGCGTATTCATCATGCATATCTTTTTTCCGGCACTCGTGGCGTCGGAAAAACCTCTATCGCCCGTTTGTTGGCGAAGGGACTGAACTGTGAAACCGGCATCACGGCTACGCCTTGTGGTGTATGTGATAACTGCCGCGAAATCGAGCAGGGGCGTTTTGTCGATCTGATTGAGATCGATGCTGCGTCGCGAACCAAAGTTGAAGACACCCGCGATCTGCTGGATAACGTCCAGTATGCGCCAGCGCGTGGTCGCTTTAAGGTCTATCTGATCGACGAAGTGCACATGCTGTCGCGCCACAGTTTTAACGCTTTACTGAAAACGCTCGAAGAGCCGCCTGCGCACGTCAAATTCCTGCTGGCGACTACCGATCCGCAAAAACTGCCTGTGACTATCCTGTCACGTTGTTTGCAATTCCACCTTAAGGCGTTGGATGTTGAGCAGATTCGTCATCAGCTTGAACATATCCTCAATGAAGAGCATATCGTTCATGAGCCTCGTGCGCTGCAGTTGCTGGCCCGTGCAGCGGATGGCAGCCTGCGTGATGCGCTGAGTCTGACCGATCAGGCGATTGCCAGCGGCGATGGACAGGTCTCTACCCAGGCGGTGAGCATTATGCTCGGTACGCTGGATGACGATCAGGCGCTGTCGCTCGTTGAGGCGGTTGTTGCTGCGGATGGTGAGCGCGTCATGACGCTGCTGCATGATGCCGCCGCGCGCGGCATTGAATGGGAAGCGTTGTTGGTTGAGATGTCGGCCTTGCTGCATCGTATTGCGATGGTACAGCTTTCACCCGCCGCGCTTGGCAGTGATATGGCCGCAATTGAGCAGCGTTTACGCGAACTGGCGCGGACTGTACCACCGACCGATGTGCAGCTTTACTACCAGACGTTGTTAATTGGGCGCAAAGAATTACCGTATGCGCCAGACCGACGTATGGGGGTAGAAATGACGCTGCTGCGTGCACTGGCTTTTCATCCGCGCCAGCCGCTTCCGGAGCCTGAAGTACCGCGACAGTCGTTTGCCCCGGCAGCACCCACCGCGGTGCTGACCCCGACGCAGGTCCCACCGCAACAGTCTGCACCGGTGCATCATGATGTGCCGTTATCTGACGCCACCAGCCAGGTACTGGCGGCACGTAGTCAGCTGCAGCGCGCTCAGGGAGCGACCAAACCAAAAAAGAGTGAACCGGCAGCCGCTTCCCGCGCGCGGCCGGTGAATAATGCTGCGCTGGAAAGACTGGCTTCGGTGTCTGAACGTGTTCAGGCTCGCCCTGCGGTCTCTGCGCTGGAAAACGCGCCGGCGAAAAAAGAAGCCTATCGCTGGAAAGCGACCAATCCAGTTGCAGAAGTCAAAGAAGTCGTCGCCACGCCGAAAGCGCTGAAAAAAGCGCTGGAACACGAAAAAACGCCAGAGCTGGCCGCAAAGCTTGCGGCTGAAGCCATTGAGCGAGATCCCTGGGCTGCGCAGGTGAGCCAGCTTTCGTTGCCCAAACTGGTGGAGCAGGTAGCGCTGAATGCCTGGAAAGAAGAAAATGGCAATGTGGTTTGCCTGCATCTGCGTTCTACGCAGCGCCATCTTAATTCCAGCGGCGCGCAGCAAAAACTGGCTGAAGCATTGAGTACCTTAACGGGGTCAACAGTTGAATTGACCATCGTTGAAGATGATAATCCTGCGGTGCGTACGCCGCTGGAATGGCGTCAGGCCATTTACGAAGAGAAACTCGCGCAGGCGCGTGAGTCGATTATTGCGGATAATAACATTCAGACGCTGCGCCGTTTTTTCGACGCGGACCTGGACGAAGAGAGTATTCGCCCCATTTGATCGTGAGCCTAATGGTTTGACGGTCGTCATCCCTTAACGTGATTGAGAGAGAAGCCTATGTTTGGTAAAGGCGGTCTGGGTAACCTGATGAAACAGGCCCAGCAGATGCAAGAAAAAATGCAGCAGATGCAAGAAGAAGTCGCCAAGCTGGAAGTCACCGGAGAATCTGGCGCAGGTCTGGTAAAAGTGACCATCAACGGTGCGCATAACTGCCGTCGCGTGGAAATCGATCCAAGCCTGCTGGAAGACGACAAAGAGATGCTGGAAGATCTGGTTGCTGCAGCATTCAACGATGCGGCACGTCGCATTGAAGAAACGCAGAAAGAGAAAATGGCCTCCGTTTCCTCCGGTATGCAGTTGCCACCTGGCTTTAAGATGCCGTTCTGATGCAAACCAGCCCGCTGTTAACTCAGCTGATGGAAGCATTGCGCTGTCTGCCGGGTGTTGGCCCGAAGTCGGCGCAGCGCATGGCGTTCACGCTCCTGCAGCGCGATCGCAGCGGCGGGATGCGTCTGGCGCAGGCGTTAACGAAAGCGATGTCGGAAATCGGCCACTGTGCCGATTGCCGCACCTTCACGGAGCAAGACGTCTGCAACATCTGTTCAAACCCGCGTCGCCAGGAAAATGGTCAGATTTGTGTGGTGGAGAGTCCGGCGGACATCTACGCCATTGAGCAAACCGGGCAGTTTTCCGGACGTTACTTTGTGCTGATGGGACACCTGTCGCCGCTGGATGGCATCGGGCCTGATGATATCGGGCTCGATCGTCTGGAGCAGCGACTGGCGTCTGAACACATCAACGAACTGATCCTGGCGACCAATCCCACGGTCGAAGGAGAGGCAACCGCCAACTATATTGCTGAGCTTTGTATGCAATATGGCGTTGAAGCCAGCCGTATCGCTCATGGCGTACCGGTAGGCGGCGAGCTGGAAATGGTCGACGGTACGACACTGTCGCACTCTCTGGCAGGACGACACAAGATTAAATTCTGAACAAACGGAGGCCGCGACGGCGGCTTCCGCTTGAAATCCTTCCCGCTTGTCCCCATTTCACCCTCAACGTGTTTTTACCATTAAAAATGGCATTGTTGAGGTAGATCTACATGAAAGGACAAGAAACTCGTGGTTTTCAGTCAGAAGTAAAACAGCTTCTGCACCTGATGATCCATTCTCTGTATTCCAATAAAGAAATCTTCCTGCGTGAGCTTATCTCTAACGCCTCGGATGCGGCAGACAAGCTGCGTTTCCGCGCCCTGTCTAATCCGGACCTGTATGAAGGTGATGGTGAGCTGCGTGTGCGTGTTTCCTTCGATAAAGATAAGCGTACGTTGACCATTGCTGATAACGGCGTGGGGATGAACCGTGATGACGTTATCGATCATCTGGGGACCATTGCGAAATCCGGTACCAAATCTTTCCTCGAATCCATGGGCTCCGATCAGGCAAAAGACAGCCAGTTGATCGGCCAGTTCGGGGTAGGCTTCTATTCCGCGTTTATTGTGGCGAATAAAGTCACTGTGCGTACCCGTGCTGCGGGTGATAAGCCTGAAAACGGTGTGTTCTGGGAATCTGCGGGCGAAGGTGAATACACCGTTGCCGACATCACCAAAGAAGACCGCGGTACCGAAATCACTCTGCACCTGCGTGAAGGGGAAGACGAGTTCCTGGATGACTGGCGCGTGCGTTCCATCATCAGCAAATATTCCGATCATATCGCGCTGCCGGTAGAGATTGAAAAACAGGAAGAAAAAGACGGTGAAACCGTTGTTTCCTGGGAGAAAATCAACAAGGCACAGGCGCTGTGGACGCGTAACAAGTCAGAAATCAAAGACGACGAATACAACGAATTCTACAAGCATATCGCGCATGACTTCACCGATCCGCTGACCTGGAGCCACAACCGTGTGGAAGGTAAGCAGGAATACACCAGCCTGCTGTACATTCCGTCGCAGGCCCCGTGGGATATGTGGAACCGCGATCACAAGCATGGTCTGAAACTGTACGTTCAACGTGTATTCATCATGGATGACGCTGAGCAGTTCATGCCGAACTATCTGCGCTTTGTGCGCGGTCTGATAGATTCCAACGATCTGCCGCTGAACGTGTCTCGTGAGATCCTGCAGGACAGCACCGTCACCCGTAATCTGCGTAGCGCACTGACCAAACGTGTATTGCAGATGCTGGAAAAACTGGCAAAAGATGACGCTGAAAAATACCAGACCTTCTGGAAACAGTTTGGCCTGGTACTGAAAGAAGGGCCGGCGGAAGATCACGCTAACCAGGAAACCATCGCTAAGCTGATGCGCTTCGCATCCACACACACAGATTCTTCCGCACAGACCGTGTCGCTGGAAGACTATGTCTCACGGATGAAAGAAGGGCAGGAGAAGATCTACTACATTACTGCAGACAGCTATGCGGCGGCGAAGAGCAGCCCGCACCTCGAACTGCTGCGTAAGAAAGGCATCGAAGTCCTGCTGCTTTCTGACCGCATCGATGAGTGGATGATGAACTACCTGACTGAATTCGACGGTAAGGCGTTCCAGTCTGTCGCTAAAGCTGACGAGTCTATCGACAAGCTGGCAGACGAAGTTGATGAATCGGCAAAAGAAGCGGAAAAAGCGCTGACGCCGTTTGTTGAACGCGTGAAAACCCTGCTGGGCGACCGTGTGAAAGAAGTGCGTCTGACGCACCGTCTAACCGATACGCCAGCGATTGTCACCACTGACGCAGACGAAATGAGTACCCAGATGGCGAAGCTGTTTGCCGCTGCGGGCCAGGCTGTGCCGGAAGTGAAATATATCTTTGAACTGAACCCAGACCACGTGTTGGTAAAACGCACGGCGGATACTCAGGACGAAGCGCAGTTTAAAGAGTGGGTCGAATTGCTGCTGGATCAGGCGTTGTTTGCTGAGCGCGGTACGCTGGAAGACCCTAACCAGTTCATCCGTCGAATGAACCAGTTGCTGGTATCCTGATAGCGGTTGCGTTACGTGATGCCGGATGGCGCTAACGCTTATCCGGCTACAAAATCTCGTATACCGTAGGCCGGATAAGCTGTTTACACCGCTATCCGGCATTTTCTCTTCTTATTTTCAATTTTCCCGCCGTTAACCGTTTCAGCGTCAGGCGTCTTTCTTGAGCCAATTGCGTGATGGTGGTATCGTTTAGCGCTTTTTAAAAAATATCGACAACCTTTAAGGGGATTTTCGTAATGCGTATCATTCTGCTTGGCGCTCCGGGCGCGGGTAAAGGAACTCAGGCTCAGTTCATCATGGAGAAATATGGTATTCCGCAAATCTCCACCGGTGATATGCTGCGTGCCGCCGTGAAATCTGGCTCCGAGCTGGGCAAACAAGCGAAAGACATCATGGACGCCGGCAAGCTGGTGACTGATGAGCTGGTGATCGCGCTGGTAAAAGAGCGTATTGCTCAGGAAGACTGCCGCAATGGTTTCCTGCTGGACGGCTTCCCGCGTACTATCCCGCAGGCTGATGCCATGAAAGAAGCGGGCATCAACGTGGACTACGTTCTGGAGTTTGACGTTCCGGATGAGCTGATCGTTGATCGTATCGTTGGTCGTCGCGTACACGCTGCTTCTGGCCGCGTTTACCACATCAAATTCAATCCGCCTAAGGTTGAAGGTAAAGACGACGTGACCGGCGAAGAGCTGACCACCCGTAAAGACGATCAGGAAGAGACCGTACGTAAGCGTCTGGTGGAATACCATCAGATGACTGCTCCGCTGATCGGTTACTACTCTAAAGAAGCGCAGGCGGGTAACACCAAATACGCGAAAGTTGACGGCACTCAGGCCGTGGCTGACGTTCGCGCAGCGCTGGAAAAAATCCTCGGTTAATTTTTTCGCGCTTAATGCCGGATGGCGGTGTATACACCTTATCCGGCCTACGATTTTTTGTAGGCCTGATAAGCGCAGCGCCATCAGGCAAATTCTCGTCTTACCTCTCACAGCAATTAGTTCTTCTTCTCCGCTTTTCCGCTACAATTATCAACAATTTGAATCGATAAGAGGCGGTAATGCGTCAGACGAAAACCGGTATCCTGCTGGCTAATCTCGGCACTCCCGATGCCCCAACCCCTGAAGCTGTTAAACGTTACCTGCGCCAGTTTTTAAGCGATACCCGCGTAGTTGATACATCCCGTCTACTGTGGTGGCCGTTGCTGCGTGGTGTGATTTTACCGTTGCGTGCGCCGCGTGTGGCAAAGCTGTACCAGTCAATCTGGATGGAGGAGGGTTCTCCACTGATGGTTTACAGTCGTGCGCAGCAGCAGGCACTGGCGGAGCGTTTACCCGATACGCCCGTCGCACTGGGAATGAGCTACGGTTCACCTTCGCTGGAAAGTGCGGTTGATGAATTGCTGGCAAGCGGCGTTGACCACATTGTGGTGTTAACGCTGTACCCGCAATACTCCTGTTCGACGGTAGCGGCAGTCTGGGATGAGCTGGCGCGTATCCTGGCGCGTAAGCGCGGTATTCCTGGGGTTTCCTTTATCCGTGATTACGCAGACGACAACAGCTATATTGATGCGCTGGCTAAAAGTGCCCGCGATTCGTTTGCACAGCACGGTGAACCCGATTTACTGCTGCTTTCCTATCACGGTATTCCACAACGCTATGCGGATGAAGGCGATGATTACCCGCAGCGCTGCCGTGATACCACTCGTGAACTGGTCTCTGCGCTTGGCCTGGCCCCGGAAAAAGTGATGATGACCTTTCAGTCACGCTTTGGCCGTGAGCCTTGGCTGACGCCATATACTGACGAAACGTTAAAAATGCTGGCGGAGAAAGGGACCGGGCATATCCAGGTGATGTGCCCAGGCTTTGCGGCAGATTGCCTCGAAACACTGGAAGAGATTGCGGTGCAAAACCGGGAGATTTTCCTCGAGGCTGGCGGTAAGAAATATGAGTATATTCCGGCGCTGAATGCCGCGCCGGAGCATATTGAAATGATGGTTAAACTGACCGAAGCCTACCGCTAAAGCTGTTGCTGAAAGAAACGCGCACCATCCTGCAGAGCCTCATCGGCGGTTTTCATCATCCGCGAATAATGCAGGAAGGCGTGCAACATGCCGGGGTACATTTGATACTGACAGGTCTGCTGATGCGCATGCAGCGTCTGGAAAAGTAACCGGCTGTCATCAATCAACGGATCGAACTCGGCGCTGGCGATAAAGCAGGGCGGCACGTCGTGCGTAAGATCGTTATTAAACAGGCAATAATACGGCGACTCACGATCGTCGACGCTACGCAGATAGGCATTTTCGTACATCTGCAGATCCTCACGTCCTAAACCATCCCATGCTCCGCCCATCAGTCGGCGGCTAAGCGAATCCTGCAGACCGTAAAGCCCGTACCACAACAATACGCCAATGACCTTACCGCAGGGGATCTGTTTATCACGTAACCACAACGCACTGGCGAGTGCCAGCATGGCACCTGCGGAATCGCCGGCAAAACCAATATGTTTCACATTGAGAGAATAATCGTCGGCGTGGTGATGGAAATATTGGCAGGCGGCGACAATCTCTTCGATGGCCTGCGGGAAGCGCGCTTCTGGCGACAGTGAGTAGTCGATGCCAATGACTGTGCACTGCGTGTAGTGCGCCAGTAGACGCATAATGCGATCGTGCGTATCCAGATTACCGAGAATAAAGCCGCCGCCGTGTAAATAATAGAGCGTGGCCTGGCTGTGAGGCTGCGGTGAATAAATACGTGTGTTAACAGAGCCATAGCGGGTGGAAACCGCACACTCTTGGGTACTCATTTGCGGTGCATCAGCATTCCAGAATTGCCGTTCATGTATGTAGTACTTTCGTTGGGCCACGATATCATCGGCAGCGGGCCAGGGTGGCAGGTCATCGCGATGAAAATTCACCACGACGTTCATTTCATCTGAAATTCTGTCGAGTACGGGGATCTTGTTATCCGGCTTCATAAAACGCTCCTTGTGGACGATGATTTATTGTAGAAACTGAGACCGGATAAACTGCGATCCCGCCGTCCGATATTGAAACTTAGCGCCGCATCGCATGCATATCAGGTAATGTGCTACCATGCATCGCTCAGTTAACCACCCATATAATCGACCATGAAATTTCCCGGTAAACGTAAATCCAAACACTATTTCCCCGTCAGCGCGCGCGATCCGTTGCTGCAACAAATTCAGCCTGAAAATGAGACCAGCGCGGCCTGGGTAGTCGGTATCGACCAAACGCTGGTGGATATTGAAGCCAAAGTGGATGATGATTTTGTAAAACGTTATGGATTAAGCGCCGGGCACTCTCTGGTGATTGAAGATGATGTTGCGGAAGCACTCTACCAGGAGCTGGTACGCGAAAACCTGATCACCCATCAGTTTGCAGGTGGCACCATCGGTAACACCATGCATAACTACTCCGTGCTGGCAGACGACCGCTCGGTGCTGTTGGGTGTGATGTGCAGCAATATCGAAATTGGTAGCTACGCGTATCGCTATTTATGCAACACCTCCAGCCGCACCGATTTGAACTATCTGCAGGGTGTAGATGGCCCGATTGGCCGCTGCTTTACACTGATTGGTGAATCCGGCGAGCGCACATTTGCCATCAGCCCCGGTCACATGAACCAGTTGCGCGCGGAGAGCATCCCTGAATCGGTGATTGCCGGGGCTTCCGCGCTGGTGTTGACCTCCTATCTGGTACGCTGTAAGCCGGGCGAACCGATGCCTGAAGCGACCATGAAGGCGATTGAATTTGCCAAAAAGCACAACGTTCCGGTGGTACTGACATTGGGGACCAAATTCGTTATTGCGGATAACCCACAGTGGTGGCAGGAATTTCTGAAAGAGAATGTCTCTATTCTGGCGATGAACGAAGAAGAAGCTGAAGCGCTGACCGGTGAAAACGATCCGCTGCTGGCGTCAGATAAAGCACTGGATTGGGTAGATTTAGTCTTGTGTACTGCCGGGCCGGTGGGACTGTATATGGCCGGCTTTACTGAAGAAGAGGCGAAACGCAAAACTCAGCATCCGCTGCTGCCAGGCGCTATTGCTGAATTCAACCAGTACGAATTTAGCCGCGCAATGCGCCATAAAGATTGTACGAATCCGCTGCGTGTGTATTCACATATCGCACCATATATGGGCGGGCCTGAAAAAATCATGAACACCAACGGTGCTGGCGACGGTGCATTGGCTGCATTGCTGCATGATATTACCGCGAACAGCTATCACCGCGGCAATGTACCCAACTCCAGCAAGCACAAATATACCTGGCTGACATATTCATCTTTAGCCCAGGTGTGTAAATATGCCAACCGCGTGAGTTATCAGGTGCTGAACCAGCATTCACCGCGTCTGACGCGCGGTTTGCCGGAACGTGAAGACAGTCTCGAAGAGTCGTACTGGGACCGCTGAGTTCTTGCCCGATAGCGCTGCGCTTATCGGGCTTACACCAGTGTGGGAATACGTAGGCCGGATAAGCGTAAGCGCCATCCGGCACGTAACATTAACTGGCCGTAGCAACGTCACCGGCAGGCGGTGTTTCAATCAGTTCCAGCATAGTGCGGGCGATTTCACGCTCGCCCATGACGACCTGATTAGCCCCACGCTCGGTGATATATTCCACTTCATCGTCATAATGCGCGCGGGCGATAATCTCAATCGACGGGCACTTCTGACGCGCACAAGCGACAATCTCACCCGCTTCGTAACCATTTGGAATGGTCAGCAGCAGCCAGCGTGCGCAATCCAGATGCGCCAGATTCATAATTTCTTCGTTAGCCGCGTTACCGAGTACTGCGCGGATCCCACGTTCACGCAGTTCATCCACGCGGGTACGCGATGTTTCAATAACGACCAGCGGGATACCCGCCGCCATCAGCTTTTCACCTAACAGGCTACCGACACGACCAAAACCGACCAGCAGTGCATGATTACAAATATCAACCGGGATCTGCTTCTCTTCTTCGATAGCCTCTTCCAGTGTCTGCTCTTCCAGTGTTTCGGTTTTGGCGAGATATTTCTCTAATACAGCAAACAGCACCGGGTTGAGCATAATGGAGAGAATTGCACCTGCCAGCACCAGGTTTTGTCCGGCTTGTGGTAACAGGTTCAGTGCCATACCAAGGCCCGCCAGGATAAAGGCAAATTCACCAATCTGCGCCAGGCTGGTAGCAATGGTGAGCGCTGTACGCTGAGAGTGACCAAACAGGCGTACCAGGAAGTAGGCAGCGACGGATTTACCGAAGATAATAATCGCCAGCGTGCCCAGCACGGCCAGTGGCTGCTGGATCAGGACTAACGGATCAAACAGCATACCGACGGAAACAAAGAACAGTACGGCGAAAGCATCGCGTAGCGGTAGGGTATCGTGCGCCGCTCGGTGGCTCAATTCTGACTCGTTCAGCACCATACCGGCAAAGAACGCACCCAGTGCAAAGGAAACATCGAACAGCTCCACCGCGCCAAAGGCGATACCCAGCGCTAACGTCAGCACCGACAGGGTAAACAGTTCGCGGGAACCTGTTGCGGCGCTGCGGGCCATAATCCACGGTACCAGCCGGCGACCAACCAGCATCATAATGGCGATAAATGCCACGACCTTACCGATGGTAATGCCCATATCCACGGCCAGCGAAGTAAAGCCGACGTTTTCTTTTTCCAGCATTCCGGCGACAGCAGGCAGGAGAACCAGCGTCAGCACCATCATCAAATCTTCGACAATCAGCCAGCCAATCGCGATTTGCCCGCGCTGGCTATCAATGAGCTGCCGTTCTTCAAGCGCACGTAACAGCACCACGGTACTGGCGGTTGAAAGACACAGCCCAAAGACGATACCGACCATCAGCGACCAGCCCATTATTGCTGAAAGCGCCATACCCAGTAGCGTCGCCACGGCAATTTGGGCGATAGCGCCGGGAATGGCGATGGACTTTACCGCCATTAAATCCTTCAAGGAGAAGTGCAGCCCCACGCCGAACATCAGTAGGATAACGCCAAGCTCCGCCAGTTCAGGTGCAAGCTTAGTATCAGCAACAAAACCAGGTGTAAATGGACCGGCCAGAACGCCCGCTAACAGATATCCCACCAGAGGAGAAATACGTAGTTTATTGGCAATCATGCCTAATATAAAAGCGAGCACAAGGCCGCCGACAATGGTGGTGATAAGCGGGGTGGCGTGATGCATTCCGTCTCCTTTGGTTGCTGTGTTGATCCTGAAAACCCAAATTCCGAGTAATAGTTTATGACAATTTTAATGT
>NZ_JANEWM010000027.1:0-57376 GCF_028069825.1 Citrobacter sp. Igbk 14 | reverse complement strand
ATTATAAACCAATCATTGAGAACATATAAATTATAGCTAAAAATAGTCATTAGCAGCGCTAAAACATTTCCATTAGCATATTTCATCAATAAAAAAACCTGAAAATTTATGACACTTATAGCTTAGAGTACGACGATTTCGGAATATATATTCCCACCATTACTTTTATTAAAAGGACCACCAGATAAATAAATCAACCGTTCTGGAATAACGAAATCACTTATACGGCATAACACTTATTTAAATACGGATATAATCTGATGACATCCCCCTCTAAAGGACTTTTTACCTTTAAGACGAAAGCTATTGTCTGGAGTCAAATCATCACCCTGGCCCTTTTACCATTAGTTACTGCCTTTTCCGCCAACGCCGCTTCACCGCAAAATAACGATGATTTACCGAATGAGCAGATGGTAAGTTCGCTCGCGAGTTCATTATCGACAAGTGGCGCCAGCGGACTTAAAAACCATGCGCAAAGTATGGCTACCGGGGCAGCATCTGCCAATATAGAACAGTGGCTGAGCCAATTTGGCACAGCCAAAGTCGCTCTTAATGTCGATAGCAACGGACACTGGGACCAAAGCGCATTCGATCTGCTCGCCCCACTTTACGATAATCGCAAAGCCGTATGGTTTACGCAGTTCGGGTTGAGAGCACCTGACGGACGCATCACGAGCAATATCGGCTCTGGTGTACGAACGTTCTATGTCGATAACTGGATGTTTGGTGGCAATATTTTTTTTGATGACGACGTTAGCGGAAAAAACCGGCGCATTGGATTTGGAGCTGAGGCGTGGACTAATTACCTGAAATTATCGGCCAACACCTATGTCGGTACTAGCCAGTGGCATGATTCTCGCGATCTTGATGACTATGATGAAAAACCGGCAGACGGTTTCGATATTCAGGCTGAAGGTTATCTCCCTGCCTGGCCGCAGATGGGCGCAAAAGTTATCTACGAAAAATACTATGGCAATAACGTTGCACTCTTCGACACCGACCATCTACAACATTCCCCCTCAGCCATCACCTTAGGCATGAGCTACACCCCTATCCCACTTATATCTTTGGAGACCCATTTTCGCCAGGGGCAGGACGCTGAGAACGACACGCAGTTCCAGATGAATGTTCGTTATGATTTAGGTCACGACTGGCGCTACCAACTGGATCCCGAAAATGTGGACGCATTGCGTACCCTGGCCGGGAGCCGCTATGACCTGGTTGAACGAAATAACCAGATAATTATGCAATATAAAAAGAAAGCTACACAGGGCGTGGCCAATCTCACGCTACAAACCATTACCGATAACTCGCCTGCCGACGGACTAACGCCGAATACTCTGCGAGTGCTGGCAACCAATCGGAACAATACACCGGTCATTAATGCGCCTGTGGTATGGTCAACCAGCGGTCAAGCAAAATTGGAGAATACCGTCACCGTCACTGACGCACAGGGGATCGCCAGCGTCAACCTGACCAATACGGCAGTGGAAACAGTCAACGTCACAGCCCAAAGCGGCGCATCTACCGTGGCGCAAGAGAGTCATTTCAGCGCCGTTAGCATCAGCAATCTGGCGCTGAAAATGACTAAAGATGGAAGCGTAGCTGACGGCAGCTCAGCAGACATCGCTGTCGCAACCATCACGGACGCCAATAATCGTCCCATAGCTAACAGCAAGATTAGCTGGTCGGTCACCGCTCCAGCCGTGGTAAAACAAGCCGATACGCAAACGGATGCCAACGGTCAGGCGCTAATACAACTAACCGCAACGCAGGCCGGTACGGCAACCATCAAAGCTAACGCAGGAAACCTTAGCGCAGAACAACAAGGTACGTTTGTCGCCAATGCGGCAAGTGCGGTAATTTCCACCTTTGCTATCGTCAAGAACAACAGTCCAGCCAACGGTATCACACCTGATGCCGCGCTGCTCACTGTAACGGACGCCAACCACAATCCCATCAGCGATACACGTGTCAATATTAGCGTCAATAACGACACGGTCATGCTCAGACCGCTGAAAGCTACCTCGGTATCATCGTCTGCGCAAACGGATAAAAACGGCCAATTACGGGTAGTCTTTACCGATACCATTGCGGAGTCGGACACACTGACAGCTAGCCTTGATAATGGTGAAACAAAAACAGCAACGGCACAGTTTGCAGCTGACGCGAAATCTGCCCAATTGCAGGATTTGCAACTCACCCAAGATGGCAGCCTTGCAAATGGCTCAATGGAAAATGCTGCGCAAGTGTATGTCACAGACGACCACGGCAACGCCCTCAGTGGCATACAGGTTAACTGGCATGCCGATAAATCAACCGTTCATTTTACCCCGTCCCCCGTCACCGATGCGTCGGGTAAAACAACTATTCATTTTACCGACACCATCGCCGAAAACGTCACCGTGACGGCTCAACTGGAGAACGGAAACCACTTGAGTGTGACCTCCAGTTTTGTCAAGGGCCAGCAAACAGCGACTATCCAGTCTCTGGTGGTTGAGCACGACAACAGCCCGGCTGATGGCGTCACTCAAAATCTGGCAACGGTGACCGTAGTCGACGAAAACGGAACCCCAATGCCCGATCAACATGTCCGGTGGGCAAGGCAAAGCGGCAACGCCAGGTTCACGCAAATAAATACGACGACTGATGCCAATGGCAGGGCATCGGGCACATTTACTGATACCAAAGCCCAAATGGTAACAATCAGCGCGACACTGGATAACAGCGCCACAAAAACGGTGCAGAGCCAGTTCGTTGCCAACAGCGCAACGGCAAAAATTGCCAGTTTTATCGTCCATCCAAACGGCAGCTTTGCAGATGGTAAAAGCACAGACATTGCCACTGTGATGGTGAACGATGCCTATGGTAATAAGATCGCCGGAGAGAATATTACCTGGCAGAGTAGCCGTAGCAGCGTAGTATTAACACCATCCGGCGCGACGGATGAAGAAGGGAAAGCCTCGGTCACAATGACGGATACCGTTGGCGGGAATGCCACCATTACGGCAATACTGGACAACGGTCAGACGCGAAGAGCAAACGCCTCATTCATTACTATCGCGGTTGGAGCATTAACCTCTGACGTAACCACACAAGATGCGAATGGACAGGCAACGATCGCCTTCACTGCCACACTCACCGCCAATGGTCAGAGCGCCAGCGCCCGAGTGCCAGACTCAGATGTCATCTTCAGTATTACAAACGGTGTCGGCACGCTCAGTGCAACTGAAGCCACCACCAACACCAGCGGCCAGGCAACCGTCACACTCAGCTCAGCAACAGCAGGTTCGGTTACCGTTAACGCCAGGTCGAAGGCGAATACCGCCGATAGCGGCCAGTCTCGCAGCGTTAGCTTTAATAAGAACGCGATAAGCCAGGTCATGATTAACGGCTTTAGTTTTGATCCCAGCGCAGGAGTCCCAACCACCGGTTTTCCTGGCGCGAACTTTCAGATATTAATCAATTATGATGCCCGAAATGCAGCCAACTATAGCTGGAGCACGAACCAGTCCTGGGCGAGCGTCGACAGCAGCGGTACCGTCACGTTTTCCGGCGCGCCTGGCACCGCGACTAAAACGGTTACCGTCAGCGCGACGCCCAAAAATGGCGCAACCGGCGATCCTCTGACCTATACCTTTACCGTCAATCGCTGGTTTGTATCCGCCGGGAAACAGACGGCCGATCAGTCTGAACCTGATGGCGTTTGCTCAGCGATGGGGATGAACGTCCCCAGCTATACGGAAATGAGCAATTCCCCTCTCGGCGGGAGTGGGCATAATGGAACGCCAGGCACGTTATACGGCGAGTGGGGATCGCTGCTCAACTACCCTACATGGACACGGGTCAGCAACGAAAACGCTGGCTGGGCACAAGAACAGGGACGTAACTCAAGAACCTATATGTTCTGGTCCAACGGGAACGTTTACGATAATGCAGGCGATCACGCCATGGATATCGCCTGCTCTCGCAGTGTGTAATAGATTGACTAAAAAAACAGAGGCGATTGTGTAATCGCCTCTGTCAGACTCGGCCACTAAAAAAGTATTTTTACGCGTTTTTCAACACTTCGCTGACGATCTCAACGGCTTCTTTTTCGATCTGTTTGCGGTGTTCTTCACCGAGGAAGCTTTCGCAGTAGATCTTGTAAGCGTCTTCCGTGCCTGACGGACGCGCGGCAAACCAGCCGTTGTCAGTCATCACTTTCAGACCGCCAATGGAAGCACCATTGCCAGGTGCCGCGGTCAGACGTGCGGTGATCGGGTCGCCCGCCAGCGTGCTGGCGCTTACCATTTCCGGAGAGAGCTTAGACAACGCCGCTTTCTGCGCGGAGGTGGCTCCAGCCTGAATTCGGTTATAGCTCGGTGCACCAAAGCGCGCCGCCAGTTCGTTGTAATGCTCTTGCGGGTTCTTGCCTGTCACAGCCGTAATTTCCGCTGCCAGCAGACACATAATGATGCCATCTTTGTCAGTCGACCACGGTGTACCGTCGAAACGCAGGAAAGATGCCCCCGCACTTTCTTCGCCGCCGAAACCAAAGCTACCGTCGAACAGACCGTCAACAAACCATTTGAAACCCACCGGCACTTCGACCAGTTTACGTCCCAGGTCGTTCACCACACGATCGATCATCGCGGAGGACACCAGTGTTTTACCCACAGCGACATCTTTGCCCCATCGTGGGCGATGCTGGAACAGGTAGTTGATCGCGACCGCCAGATAGTGGTTCGGATTCATCAGTCCAGCCGGCGTTACGATACCGTGACGGTCATAGTCCGGGTCATTGGCAAACGCCAAATCGAACTTGTCACGCAGCGCCAGCAGACCAGCCATCGCGCACTCGGAGGAGCAGTCCATACGAATGGCACCGTCTTTATCAAGATGCATAAAGCGGAAAGTCTGGTCGACCTGATCGTTAACGAGAGTCAGATTCAGGTTGTAGTGCTGAGCGATACGTTTCCAGTATTCGATACCGGAACCACCCAGTGGATCAACGCCCAGCGTCAGACCCGCTTTCTGGATTGCCGCCATATCGACGATATCTGCCAGCCCTTCCACGAAGGGTTGAACCAGGTCTTGCTCTTTAACATGACCGGACGCCAGTGCGGCATCCAGCGGGATACGCTTCACGCCTTTCAGACCATCAGCCAACAGTGCATTAGCCCTGTCCTCTACGACTTTGGTGACGTTGGTATCTGCCGGGCCACCGTTTGGCGGATTGTATTTAATGCCGCCGTCTTCTGGTGGGTTATGGGACGGCGTGATCACAATACCGTCAGCCAGCGGACCGCCTTTTTTATTGTGGACCAGGATAGCATTAGACACGGCAGGTGTTGGCGTAAAGCCGTTGTTTTCCTGCACGATGACATCAACACCGTTCGCCGCCAGCACTTCCAGTACAGAGATAAATGCCGGTTCAGACAACGCGTGGGTATCCTTGCCCACATAGCACGGGCCAGTAATCCCGTTTTTCGCACGTTCTTCGGCAATCGCCTGAGCGATAGCCAGAATATGCGGCTCATTAAAACTATGACGACCCGCACTACCGCGATGCCCGGATGTACCGAACTTCACCGCGTGCTCCGCATTCCCTGCCGTCGGTTTTAGTACATAGTATTGCGCCGTTAACTGGGCGACATTAATCAAATCACTCTGTTGTGCAGGTTGACCTGCACGGTTGTGGATTGCCATTGCCTGGTCCTTCTAATGCAAGGATTAAATTGTTCCGCAAACCTTTTCAATCAACTCCGCGGGGAATTGCATTGACTGCATGATGTGTTCAACCATGCTGCATTTACGGCCGGTATTCGTGTTGGTGATCACCCAATATGGCGTGCCTGGCACGTGTTTCGGTTTGGTTTGATTACCATTTTTCAGCAACGTCTGTTCATCCGCTGCGAAATAAACGCGCGTGCGGCCATGCAACGATTCTGTTGCTTGTGCAAACGCGTGTTGATCCAGTGAGTAAAGTGTAGACAGCACCAGCATAAAGCGATTCACTGCTTTTTTCTGTTCCGCATATTCATCGGAAAGCAGCAGTTCACGCATGGCGCGCACTTTGTCTTTCGCGGGGTTGACCGGCTTGGCTTCCACGACAGGTTGCACGGCGCGGACTTCTTTTACTACCGGAGTGACAGGCTGTGATGCGGCGGAAAACTTCAACATACGCCGTAAAATGTCGGATGCGCTCTCGCCAATATGCTTGGTGTGGCTGGCAATATAGCTATAGAGTTCATCATCAACTTCAATCGTTTTCATCTTAATCCAGTGCAATGTTTGGCTGAATACAAGTTGTCAGGACTTTACACGCTGTAGTGTAAAGGCAAATCCTAACAGCGGATAGCGTCGAGCCTGGTGACCAGCAAAACTCGGAGTAACCGTAGTTGTTGCAGCCATGTGGCAGAATGGTCAACATGATACCCTAACCCGTGAGTGTGAAAAAAAGAACTTTGCCATGAAATTGAATATCCGAGCGCAATCTGCGCAAAACCCGCACAATAATTCTCCCATCGTCCTGGTTCACGGTCTGTTTGGCAGTCTGGATAATCTGGGCATACTGGCGCGCTCCCTGGTAGCCGATCACGATATCATCCAGGTCGATATGCGAAATCATGGCCTCTCTCCCCGCTCACCGGAGATGAATTATCCTGCAATGGCGCAGGATCTGTTGGATACCCTCGATGAGCAACACATCGAAAAAGCGACCTTTATTGGGCACTCCATGGGGGGCAAAGCCGTCATGGCACTGACCGCACTGGCACCGGAACGCATCGATCAACTGGTCGCCATCGATATTGCACCGGTTGACTATCACGTACGCCGCCACGATGAGATTTTTGCCGCCATTAACGCGGTAACAGATGCCCAGGCTTCCTCTCGCCAGCAGGCCGCGAGCGTCATGCGTCAGCATGTGCAAGAAGAAGGCGTGATCCAGTTTCTGCTGAAATCCTTTGTTGACGGCGAGTGGCGCTTTAACGTTCCGGTGTTGTGGGATCAGTATCCCCATATCGTAGGATGGGAAACCATACCCGCCTGGGAACATCCGGCGTTGTTTATCCCCGGCGGTAATTCACCTTATGTGACACAAGCGTATCGCGAGCAATTACTGGCCCAGTTTCCGCAGGCCCGCGCCCACGTTATTGCCGGCGCAGGCCATTGGGTACATGCGGAAAAACCCGATGCGGTGCTGCGCGCTATCCGTCGTTACATGAGTGAGAAGGTTAACTGATTAAAAACTCAGCGTCCGCGCGCGATTACGTGCGTGGGCGTTGGCGCGCCTCCCCTGCTGATGTATTATGGCGCGCTATCCATCCGGGCAGACGCCTGGCTGATTGTTTCCCCGAAGTCACCAAGATCATGGCCAAAGAACAAACGGACCGTACGACATTAGATCTGTTCGCGCAGGAGCGTCGCCCGGGACGACCCAAAACCAATCCGCTTTCGCGTGATGAACAGTTACGTATTAATAAACGTAATCAGCTTAAACGCGACAAAGTTCGTGGACTCAAGCGTGTCGAACTGAAATTGAACGCGGATGCCGTTGACGCTCTAAATGAGTTGGCGGAAGCGCGCAACATGAGTCGCAGTGAACTCATCGAAGAGATGCTGATGACCCAACTCACCGCATTGCGCGGTCAGGCATAGTCTGAATTTCTGCTCTAAATCATAAATCGTGTAGCACAGAGTGCAGTCCCGCGTGTTTGCTGTTTCCGCATGCCTGACTGTTCTGCTATGATTGCCCTTATCCGTGGGCAATGCGCCACCACCATTTCAATAAGTTTCAAGAGGTTATTTTACTCATGGCAATCACTGGCATCTTTTTCGGCAGCGACACCGGTAATACCGAAAATATCGCAAAAATGATTCAAAAACAGCTTGGTAAAGACGTTGCCGATGTACATGACATTGCAAAAAGCAGCAAAGAAGACCTGGAAGGGTATGACATTCTGCTGCTCGGCATCCCAACCTGGTACTACGGTGAAGCGCAGTGCGACTGGGATGACTTCTTCCCTACTCTGGAAGACATTGATTTTAACGGTAAACTGGTGGCATTGTTCGGCTGTGGCGACCAGGAAGATTACGCAGAATATTTCTGTGATGCATTAGGCACCATCCGCGACATAATCGAGCCACGCGGCGCTACCATCGTCGGCCACTGGCCAACGGCGGGCTACCATTTTGAAGCGTCCAAAGGCCTGGCAGATGACGACCACTTTGTGGGTCTGGCTATCGATGAAGATCGCCAGCCGGAACTGACCGCTGAGCGCGTAGAAAAATGGGTTAAGCAGATCGCTGAAGAGCTGCACCTCGACGAAATCATCAATGCCTGATTTCGTGCGGCGTAGATATTCATCTGCGCCGCATCAATAGATAAAACCAATCAAAATAATTGCTACAAATTTGTAACTTTTTCGCCTGACCCTGTACAATGGCTGGATGCCAATCGGGTATTGCACAGTGTGTTTGTTGGTGATACCACGTTTTGATTAACAATATTTGCCAGAGACTTGCAGTTTTCATTTAGGCATGGCAGTTCTATAATGATACGCATTATCTCAAGTGCAATTTCTGTCACTTCTGTTAATGAAGTGAACCGTTTAGCTACAGGACAGATTCCGCATGACTGACAACAATACCGCATTAAAGAAGGCTGGCCTGAAAGTAACGCTTCCTCGTTTAAAGATTCTGGAAGTTCTTCAGGAACCGGATAACCATCACGTCAGTGCGGAAGACTTATACAAACGCCTGATCGACATGGGTGAAGAAATTGGTCTGGCGACCGTGTATCGCGTGCTGAACCAATTTGATGATGCCGGTATCGTGACCCGCCATAATTTTGAAGGTGGTAAATCCGTCTTCGAACTGACCCAGCAACATCATCACGATCACCTGATTTGCCTTGACTGCGGCAAAGTGGTCGAATTCAGCGATGACTCCATCGAAGCGCGTCAACGTGAGATTGCGGCTAAACATGGTATTCGTTTAACTAACCATAGCCTCTATCTTTACGGTCACTGCGCTGAAGGCGATTGCCGCGAAGATGATCATGCGCACGACGCCAAATAATGTGATGCTTTCTGAAAAGCCAACCTTACGGTTGGCTTTTTTTATAGACGCAATCTGACCTTTCTCCCCTTCCTTCCAACTCAATGTTGCTTTACTTTAAAACTCACCTTGCCTTCATCGGAGAGTCGAAATGGAACTTCGCCAGTTACGCTATTTTGTGCGCATTGTAGAAACCGGCAGCATGGGTAGCGCAGCGCTCGACCTCAATATCGGTGTTTCGGCGCTCAGTCAGCAAATGACCCGCCTGGAAAACGAACTCGCCATACGTCTGCTGCAACGGACTTCTCGTGGCGTGACGCCCACCAGCGCTGGACTGGCCTTTTACTCTCAGGCACAACTGGCATTACGCCACGCAGACGATGCCATCCTTGCGGCACGGGAGGCCAGACTTTCCGGGCACGTCAGCGTCGGCATGGCACCCAGCACCGCTTCCGTTCTCGGGATGCCTTTCATCAACGCTATGCGGGAAAGCTATGCCGATGTCCGCCTGCATGTAGTGGAAAGTCTCTCTGGCAATCTGGAACGAATGATTAATACCCGTCAAATTGATTTGGCCGTGGTCTTTCAGAAGGAAAAAATCCTGCGCTGGAGCGCCAGAGCAATTCTTGAGGAACAGTTATTTTTGATTGGTACTCATAACTTGCTGGCAGGTATTGCGGATGACACTATCGCCCCTGCCGAACTGGTTAATATTCCATTGATAATGCCAAGCCCAGGACATGGTCTGCGCGGCAGACTGGATGCTATCAGCCAGGAGCATGCGCTGAACATTGAGATCGCCACAGAAATTGACGGCCTGACGCTACTGATGCACGCCGTTCGCAGCGGAATTGGTGCAACACTTCAGCCTGGCGCGGCAATTTCCCATCTTGATAAAGAGACATTAAGAGTGGTCGGCATCCATAATCCCATACTTAGCCGCCCCAACTTTTTGGTCAGCCTTTCTGACGATGAACTCACCCCAGCAGGCCTCGCTGCCCGTGTGGTACTCACCAAAGTGATGCATCAACTGGTGGAATCTGGACGCTGGCCAGGTGCTACCCTTTACAATAATTAAAGGGCTGTTTAGCATTACGTCATAGCGTCCCCACAACTTACTCGTATACATTTTAATTACAAACTTAACAATTGGTTAAGTGGTAATGGAGTCTGCGATGGTTGATGTTCTGGTGATTGGCGGCGGCAATGCAGCACTATGTGCCGCTTTAACCGCCAGGGAGCAAGGCGCTTCGGTATTGCTGCTTGAGGCGGCCCCGCGTGAATGGCGCGGAGGGAACTCCCAACACACGCGTAATTTACGCTGTATGCATGATGCGCCACAGGATGTACTGGTGGAGAGCTATCCCGAAGAGGAATTCTGGCAGGACCTCTGGCGTGTAACGGAAGGTAATACCAACGAAGCACTGGCTCGGCTGGTGATCCGTACCTCTTCCCAATGCCGCGACTGGATGCGCCAGCACGGCGTTAACTTTCAACCGCCACTTTCTGGCGCTTTGCATGTCGCGCGAACGAATGCCTTCTTTATGGGCGGAGGAAAAGCACTCGTAAACGCCTATTATCGCAGCGCAGAAAAACTGGGGGTGCAAATCCGCTATAACACACCAGTCCAGGCACTTGAACTGCATAATGGCAAGTTCGTGGCAGCACTGGCAGGTGCAGAACGCATTCCGGCAAAGACCTGTGTACTTGCTGCTGGCGGGTTTGAATCTAACCGCGAATGGCTGCGAGAAGCATGGGGTGAAAATGCCCGCGGTGAATGGCCAGCGGATAACTTCCTCATTCGCGGCACGCGCTTTAATCAGGGCGTACTACTCAAATTTATGATCGATGCCGGCGCGGACATTATCGGCGAGCCCTCGCAATCACACTGCGTGGCGATTGATGCCCGGGCTCCCTTATATGACGGCGGAATTTGCACCCGGGTGGACTGTGTCTCTCTGGGCATCGTAGTGAACCGTGATGCAGAACGATTTTATGATGAAGGCGAGGATTTCTGGCCAAAACGTTATGCAATCTGGGGACGTCTGGTTGCCCACCAGCCCGGACAAATTGGTTACTCCATTATCGACAGTAAAGCGATCGGTCACTTCATGCCCCCGGTTTTTCCTGGTGCACAGGCCAATACGTTAGCAGAGCTGGCACGTCAGTTGGGACTGGATACTGAGCGCTTTACCCATACTGTCATGCAGTACAACAGCGCCTGCCGGCCAGGGCACTTTGACCACACCACACTGGATAACTGTGCAACACAAAATCTGACACCGGCAAAAACACATTGGGCGCGACCACTGGATACGCCACCTTACTATGGCTATGCCTTACGTCCGGGGATCACCTTCACCTACCTGGGGTTAAAGGTGAATGAACACGCCGCGGTGCATTTTGCAGGGCTTCCAAGTCGCAATCTGTTCGTCGCCGGGGAGATGATGGCGGGCAACGTGCTGGGAAAAGGCTACACCGCAGGTGTGGGCATGTCGATAGGGACCACCTTTGGTCGTATTGCCGGAAAAGAAGCCGCTCTGGCAGCACGTGAGGAGGCTCATCATGAAACAGCTTGAGAGATTAATTATCGAAGCGAAAATGCTTACCGAGCCAGAAGCAGAAGTTGAACGAGTCATGCAAGTTTGCAATGCCTGCCGCTATTGCGAGGGTTTTTGCGCCGTTTTCCCGGCGATGACTCAGCGTCTGGAATTCGGAAAAGCGGATATCAACTATCTGGCCAATTTGTGCCATAACTGCGGCGCCTGCCTGCACGCGTGTCAATACGCACCGCCCCATGAATTTGCCATCAATGTGCCGAAAGCAATGGCAGAAGTAAGGCTGGAAACCTATCAACACTATACGCAACCCGCCACTTTTGGCGCGCTTTATCGCCGGGCAGGCATGACCGTAACGCTGTCGCTGGTTTTCGGCCTGATCCTGTTTTTACTTCTTGCCATGGGGTTAAAAGGCTCCCTGTTCCATCCTCCGCTGGCTGGAGATTTTTATCAAATTTTCCCGCATAACCTGCTGGCATGGATGTTTGGTTCAGTCTTTATTCTGGCGATGGGTCTGCTCATGGCTGGCGTTTTCCGCTTCTGGCGGGAGATTTCTCCGGGGATGCCGCGTTCTGCTGACATTGTTGAAGCCTCACACAATGCACTGACGCTGAAATATCTCGATGGAGGGCACGGTAAAGGGTGTAACGAAGCGGATGATGCTTTCACCCTGATGCGCCGCCGGTTTCATCACTTCACTTTCTACGGTTTTATGCTCTGTTTTGCCGCCACCGTCGTGGCGACAGGCTACCACTATTTCGCTGGTATCGAAGCCCCCTACCCGTTTTTCAGCATCCCGGTAATCCTTGGCACATTGGGCGGTATTGGTCTGGTGATCGGACCTGCAGGCTTGCTATGGCTGAACTTTAAACGCTCACCGCTACAGGGCGACGCAAGGCAAAAGCCGATGGACCGCGGTTTTATCCTGTTGCTGCTACTGACGAGTCTGACAGGCTTAGCGCTGTTGGCAGGCAGAGATACCTCATGGATGGCTATTTTGCTTGCTATTCATCTTGGTGTCGTCATGGCGCTATTTCTGACCATCCCATACGGAAAATTTGCCCACGGATTCTACCGTTGTGCGGCATTACTCAAGTGGGCAATTGAAAAACAACGCTAAAATGCAAACGGGCGAAGATATCTCTCCGCCCGTTCTTGTTCATACCACGTTTTATTTCGCCGTATTATTACTGCGAATTTCCTGCCAGACCTTATCGCAATCGGCCTTAACGGATTGATCGTTACCCGTACGCGTTGCCTGGATACACTGCTGGTAATCCAGAACGCGCACGCTTTCTTCATTCGCAAACTGCTGGTGCTGTTTTTCTTTCTTCAGCACATTCAACACACTTTGGCAGGCCTCGATTTTCTCCGGCGAGCCCTGTGCGGTATTGATACAAGCGCTGTAGGCTTCCTTAAGACGGCTATCTTCTTTCGGCGCGGGTGATTGCGCGCAGGCAACCAGCCCTGATGCCATGACGGCGATGAGTATCAGCTTTTTCATAACACACTCCTCAACAAAACGGCAGGCTTGCGGCCTGCCGCTGTCGGCATTAGAAGATGGTGAACGGAGCAATAACGATGAATTTCACGTCACGCTCATCCTGGAAGATGTTACCGTAACCACCGCCCCAGCTTGGAATATCTGAATGGTTGTCGTACTGGGTGAAGTGCAGTTTAAACATAGTGCCCTTCGCACGGCCGTCCTGCAGGGTATAGACCGCATCCAGGCTGTAAGACGACTCTTCGATAGTACGATTTTTGTCGTAGTACGCATCCGGGTTGAGCTGCCAGGTTGCCGGTTTAGCATCCCACGCGTAAACGTATGATGCACCCACAGCCCAGCCAGGCAGGTTCCAGTTCTTCAGGTCATACATCGCACCGAAGAACACGGCCTTTTCACCGTTGGCGTTGAAGTCAGAGCGGTTATCCCACCAAACGTCCAGACGACCGTTTGAAGACGCATAGGTCGGGGTCATACGCTGCAGGAAGTAGCCCTGCTGCCCGTCAGCTTTAACCCAAGTCCCTTCCAGTCGCAGATCAACGACTTCTGCCACTTTGTAGCCGAAGGTCAGTGCCTGCAGCCAGGCCGTGCCATCATAAATGTCGTTAACAGTGCGGTCATCTACCTTATCGCGGGCACCGTAGAACTGGTAGCTGGTGGTAAACGGATTACCGCCTAAATCAAATTTGTAGCTGGCTTTGGCGAAATACTGATCGACGTAGCCTTCAGACTGACCGAATGCCGCTTCCAGCAACAGGTTATTTTTGAAGTCATACTTTGCGCCGATTGAATGGAGGTAATCAACTTTGGTCTTTTTATCGGCCTGATAGAATTTATCGACTTCGGTGTGCCACGGTGCTTTATACTCGTTGGCCCACATATAGGAGAAGCTCAGCGCACCCGCATCACCATAATCGAAGTTGGCACCGGCTTCAGCCCCCTGATAGGTGCCAGGCATAAAGCTCCAGTGTGGTGCCAGCAGAGTTTGCCCGGTTGGCTGAATATAACCAGCGCGCGCCCAGGTCGGGCCAAACTTAAATTTAGCTGCCGCTTTATACAGGCTAATCCCGCTCTTATCGCCGGAGTAATCTTCGTCATAGCCTTTATTTTTTGAAGAGAATGCGATTTCGTTTGGATGGCCACTTTCGCTACTTTCGTTCATTTCAATAGCGGTAAATGCTGCGACATCAATACCAAACATATCAGCCGCATAACCGGACTGGAAGTCGAGGTTTGCGTTCCAGGTGGAGTGAGAAAGGTTAGTCTTGTATTTGTCATGATCGGTAACGTCTTTACGGTCGCGCTCACGCTGCCAGTAATAAATGCCACCCGTTAAGGTAGAGTCATCAATAAAACCTTCGGCGTGAACCTGAGGAGCGACAACAAAACCCGACATTGCTGTGATACCGGCGATAGCCAGCGCCAGCGTACTACGTTTGCCACTAAACGTACGCATATGTTAATCCTCTTTGACGTATAACCCTTCGTCTTTCAAGCTGCATCTGCGTTGGCTTTCCTCGCTCATCCCAGTCACGTACTGATGTACGCTCCCGGGAATTCGCTGCGTCGCCGCCTTGATGCAACTCGAAATCCATTGGGTATTAAATGCTGCCGATAAAAGCGGTCAGCGAAAAAGCAAAAATTAAAAAAGTAGCGCTGAGAAAACCTCATTGACTACAATGAATAGACTATTTTTCGCGACGCGAATTATCAATCTCTTTCTGTAACGAGTATGTAATAGTATGAGCAACTGCACATATTTCATTGCTTTCTGTTACATTTTCATCGGGAGATAAAAAAGCGTTAAAAAAATGAAAAAACCGCTTGTTTTCCATGAAGATGAAATCGGTTTCAGTCCAGAGTGGCTGATAACCCAAGGTTTTTGTTAGAAAAATATAAACGACAAAAATCATTCCTGAATAACAATTATTTCGCTGCGCAAATAGAGTCTGCTAACCATTTTCAGGCGAAAAAAAACGCCGCAGAGTGCGGCGTTTGAAAGGATGCGTAACGACGGTTTATTCGCCTACTTTAGCCCATGTATCGCGCAGACCCACGGTGCGGTTAAACACCAGTTTGTCAGCTGTTGCATAGCGGCTGTCGAGGCAGAAGTACCCTTCACGCTCGAACTGGAACGCTTTACCAGCAACCGCGGCCTGTAGCGAAGGCTCACCATAGCCCTGTTTAATCACCAGCGACTCTGGGTTAATAACGGACAGGAAATCTTCCGCAGCACCCGGGTTAGGTACACTGAACAGACGATCGTACAGACGGATTTCAATCGGCAGCGCATGAGCCGCACTTACCCAATGAATAACGCCTTTTACTTTACGGCCATCGGCCGGATCTTTGCTCAGCGTGTCAGCATCGTAGGTGCAGAAAATAGTCGTGATATTCCCTTCCGCATCTTTCTCTACGCGCTCGGCCTTGATCACGTAAGCATTACGCAGACGGACTTCTTTACCCATCACCAGACGCTTATACTGTTTGTTGGCTTCTTCGCGGAAATCGGCCCTGTCGATCCAGATTTCACCGCTGAACGGTACTTCACGGCTGCCCATTTCCGGCTTGCTCGGATGGTTAGGCATAGTGACCAACTCGCTTTCGCCCTGTGGGTAGTTTTCGATAACCAGTTTCACCGGATCGATAACCGCCATTGCGCGCGGTGCGTTTTCGTTCAGATCTTCACGGATGCAGGATTCCAGAGAAGCGATTTCAATGGTGTTATCCTGTTTGGTCACACCGATGCGTTTGCAGAATTCACGAATTGCAGCAGCCGTGTAACCACGACGGCGCAGACCCGAGATAGTCGGCATGCGCGGATCGTCCCAGCCTTCAACGTGCTTATCAGTCACCAGCAGGTTCAGCTTACGCTTGGACATCACGGTGTATTCCAGATTCAGGCGCGAGAACTCGTACTGGCGCGGGTGAACCGGAATGGTGATGTTATCCAGCACCCAGTCGTACAGACGACGGTTATCCTGGAATTCCAGCGTACACAGTGAATGTGTGATGCCTTCCAGCGCATCGCTGATGCAATGGGTGAAGTCGTACATCGGATAGATGCACCACTTGTTGCCAGTCTGATGGTGTTCAGCAAACTTAATGCGGTACAGCACCGGGTCACGCATCACGATAAACGGCGAAGCCATATCGATTTTCGCACGCAGGCAGGCTTTACCTTCTTCAAAACCACCGGTACGCATTTTTTCAAACAGCGCGAGGTTTTCTTCAACGCTGCGATCGCGGAACGGGCTGTTTTTACCAGGCTGAGTCAGCGTGCCACGGTATTCACGGATTTCGTCGGCGGACAGTTCGTCGACATACGCCAGACCTTTGTTAATAAGCTCTACCGCGTAAGCATGTAGCTGATCGAAGTAATCCGAAGAGTAGCGAATATCGCCAGTCCAGTGGAAACCTAACCATTCAACGTCGTTTTTAATCGATTCAACGTACTCGATATCTTCTTTAACCGGGTTCGTATCATCAAAACGCAGGTTGCACTGGCCCTGGTAATCTTGCGCAATACCAAAGTTCAGACAAATGGATTTCGCGTGGCCAATGTGCAGATAGCCATTTGGCTCCGGCGGAAAACGGGTATGGATAGTGGTGTGCTTACCACTGGCCAGATCTTCATCGATGATCTGACGAATAAAGTTACTCGGGCGGGCTTCAGCCTCACTCATCGTGGATTCCTCAAAGCGTAAACAACGTATAACGGCGTATGATCTTATAAGCAGGACTGACTGACAACCTTTAGTTACGCAAAATACGTATCAGACAGCTATTATGCGGGCAATTGCTGCAAAAAAAAGCGGCGGAGGATTATCCCCCGCCGCTGTTAATCATCTCATCGTGCCGGATGGCGGCGCTTACGCCTTATCCAGCCTACGAGCAATTACTTACCTTTAATCTCATACAGTGGTGTTTGACCGGCAACCACATGACCTTCGGCTTTAACAACCAGACCACCGAAATCATCGCTATTGCTGCAAACAACCGGACTAATCATGGAACGTGCGTTCGCGTTCAGGTATTCCAGATCCATTTCCAGAATCGGTTGACCTGCTGCAACAACCGCACCTTCTTCAACCAGACGTTTAAAGCCTTTACCTTCCAACGCCACGGTATCGATACCCATATGGACCACGATTTCCGCACCTTTTTCTGTTTCCAGACAGAACGCATGGTTGGTGTTGAAGATTTTCACAATGGTACCCGCTGCTGGAGAAACCACGATTTTATCCGTTGGTTTTACCGCCACGCCGTCACCTACTGCTTTGCTGGCGAAGGCTTCATCAGGCACTTGCTCCAGTGCAACCACATCACCGGTAATCGGAGAAACCAGCGCTTCAATGGTGGCTGCATTCGCTACCGCCTGCGGTTTTGCAACCGGGGCAGCCGCTGCCGGAGTACTGTCAGTAGACGCTGCCGCAACCGGGCCACGTGCCACAACTTTCTTCATTTCGTCGCCGATAGATTCAGCTTTCGCACCCACGATGACCTGAATAGTTTGTTTGTTCAGCTTAACCACACCCGATGCGCCTAAACGTTTGCACATCGCATCATTTACGCGGGCAGAATCGCCAACGGTCAGACGCAGGCGGGTGATACAGGCATCAATCGCTTTCAGGTTATCCGTACCGCCAACCGCCGCAATGTAGTTGGTTGCCAGTTGAGCTAAACCTTCTTCGGTATTGCTGTTCGCTTCGTCAGTAACAATCTCGTCTTCTTTATCTTCACGACCCGGCGTTTTCAGGTTAAACATACGAATAACCGCGCTGAACAGGACGAAGTAAATAACGAAGAACACCAGACCCATGACGACCAGCATCCAGACGTTCTTACTTGCAGCCGGCAGGTTGTACATCAACACGTAGTCAATAGCACCTGCGGAGAAGGAGAAGCCGGCGTGAATCCCCAACAGCGTCGCAACGAACAGGCTGATACCTGTCAGAACAGCGTGCAAGAGGTACAGCAACGGAGCCAGGAACATAAACAGGAATTCCAGCGGCTCGGTAACACCGGTCAGGAATGCGGTGATAGCAACGGACAGCAGCATACCGCCGACCATAGGACGACGTGCTTTCGGCGCGGCGAAGTACATCGCCAGTGCCGCACCCGGCAGACCAAACATCATGATCGGGAAGAAGCCAGACATGAACATACCCGCAGTGCCGTCACCCGCGTAGAAGCGGTTGATATCACCATGGAATACTGTGCCTGCAGCGTTAGTGAATTCACCAATCTGGAACCAGGCGATGGTGTTCAGAACCTGATGCAGACCGGTTGGGATCAGCAGACGGTTGATGAAGCCAAAAATACCGGAACCCAGCGCGCCAGCGCCCACGATCCACTCACCACCCGCATGGATGGCGTTCTGCACCGGCGGCCACACGTAGCCGAAGATAGCAGCCAGCACCAAGCAGAAGAAGCCCGTGGCGATAGGTACAAAACGTTTGCCACCGAAGAAACTCAGGAAATCAGGCAGTTTGATGCCAGACCAACGGTTATACACAGCGCCGCCGACCAGACCGGTGATGATACCTGCCAGAACGCCCATGTTGATCGCTGGGTTAATGGTAACCATTGCTTTGGTCAATATGAAATAACCAACCGCACCTGCCAGCGCTGCCGCACCCGCGCTGTCTTTAGACCAGCTGGAAGCCACACCGATAGCAAAAATTAACGCGAGGTTATCAAAGATAGCCCCACCCGCTTGCGCGATGAAGGGTACGTTCAGTAAATCTGGTTGGCCGAATCGCAGCAACAGTGCCGCGACTGGCAGCACCGCGATGGGGAGCTGTAACGCCCTACCCAGCCGCTGGAAAAAACCTAAAATATTCATTTTATTCCCCCTACGAGACCCCGATTAGGCTCCTTTGAAGCCATATTTTTATTGTGCGACCATTCCTAACTGCAACAGCAAGAGATTTTGGAACAACAACATTAACCATTCATCTACATTCAGAGTGTGTGAAAAATTAATTCGTATCGCAAATTAAAAGCGTGTTTTTTGTGATTCCAATCACCAAATATCGTTATTAACCCTCCCTTACACTGGCTAACTACGAAAACTTATTTTATCATTCAAAAAATCGAAACGGATTGATCCTTACCGATGCAAAACCAGGTTACGCTTAATACTGCACAGAGACTCAATCCGCCAACTGCTTACATTTACTTTTGAGGTGAAGAATGAGACTGATCCCCCTGAATACCGCTGAACAAGTCGGCAAATGGGCTGCTCGCCATATCGTTAACCGTATTAACGCGTTCAAACCAACGGCAGATCGTCCGTTCGTTCTGGGCCTGCCAACTGGCGGTACTCCGCTGACTGCCTATAAAGCATTAGTCGAAATGCACAAAGCGGGCCAGGTGAGCTTCAAACATGTTGTCACTTTCAACATGGACGAATATGTTGGCCTGCCGAAAGAGCATCCAGAAAGCTATCACAGCTTTATGCACCGCAACTTCTTTGATCATGTTGATATCCCAGCAGAAAACATCAACCTGCTCAATGGTAACGCGCCGGATATTGATGCAGAATGCCGTCAGTATGAAGAGAAAATCCGTTCTTACGGTAAAATCCATCTGTTTATGGGCGGCGTAGGTAACGATGGTCACATTGCGTTCAACGAACCCGCTTCATCTTTAGCTTCCCGTACTCGTATCAAAACGCTGACCCACGACACCCGCGTAGCAAACTCACGCTTCTTTGACGGCGACGTAAGCCAGGTGCCTAAATATGCACTGACCGTAGGCGTGGGCACCTTGTTGGATGCTGAAGAAGTGATGATCCTGGTGCTGGGTCACCAGAAAGCCCAAGCGCTGCAGGCGGCTGTTGAAGGTAACGTTAACCACATGTGGACTATCAGCTGTCTGCAACTGCATCCGAAAGCGGTTGTGGTCTGCGATGAGCCTTCCACTATGGAGCTGAAAGTGAAGACGCTGAAATACTTTAACGAGTTAGAAGCGGAAAATATTAAAGGTCTGTAATGATGTCTCCGCCCTGCCGAAAACGTGCAGGGCGGCATTTTTTTGAAATCGGGGGTCGGAATGTATGCTTTAACCCAGGGCCGGATTTTTACCGGTCACGAAATTCTTGATGACCATGCGATTGTTGTCGCCAATGGCCTGATCGATAGCGTTTGCCCACTGTCTGAATTGCCGCCAGGGATTGAACAACGCTCACTGAATGGGGCCATTGTCTCCCCCGGTTTTATTGATGTGCAGTTAAACGGCTGTGGCGGTGTACAGTTTAACGATACGGCAGAGGCCGTTACCGTTGAGACGCTGGAAATCATGCAGAAAGCCAATGAAAAATCTGGCTGCACCAACTATCTGCCAACGCTAATCACCACCAGCGATGACCTGATGAAGCAGGGCGTTCGCGTCATGCGTGAATACCTCGCTAAGCATCCAAATCAGGCATTAGGGCTACACCTTGAAGGTCCGTGGCTGAATCTGGTGAAAAAAGGTACGCATAATCCGAGCTTTGTCCGCCAGCCAGACGCTGCGCTGGTCGATTTCCTGTGCGATAATGCGGATGTCATCACCAAAGTGACGCTGGCGCCTGAAATGGTTCCTGCCGAAGTGATCACCCAACTGGTGAATGCAGGTATCGTGGTGTCTGCGGGCCACTCTAACGCGACGCTGAAAGAAGCAAAAATCGGTTTCCGTGCAGGCATTTCCTTTGCAACACATCTGTTCAACGCGATGCCTTATATTACCGGCCGCGAACCAGGTCTGGCAGGTGCGGTTCTTGAGGAGGCCGATATTTATTGCGGTATCATCGCCGATGGCATGCATGTTGACTATGCCAACATCCGCAATGCCAAACGCCTGAAAGGTGACAAACTGTGCCTGGTGACCGACGCAACTGCACCGGCGGGTGCAAACATTGAACAGTTCATTTTCGCTGGTAAAACAATATACTACCGCAATGGACTGTGTGTTGATGAGAACGGCACGCTGAGCGGTTCATCATTAACCATGATCGAAGGTGTACGCAATCTGGTTGAACATTGCGGTATCGCACTGGACGAAGTCCTGCGTATGGCAACGCTCTACCCTGCTCGCGCCATTGGCGTCGACAAACAACTCGGCAGTATCGCGCCAGGCAAAGTAGCCAACCTGACCGCGTTCACGCACGACTTTAAAATTATCAAGACCATCGTTAATGGCAACGAGGTCGTTACTGAGTAAGAGAAAGAATGACACCAGGCGGACAAGCTCAAATAGGTAATGTTGATCTCGTAAAACAGCTTAACAGCGCGGCAGTTTATCGTCTGATTGACCAGCATGGGCCAATCTCGCGAATTCAGATTGCCGAGCAAAGCCAGCTTGCTCCCGCCAGCGTAACCAAAATTACGCGTCAACTGATTGAACGCGGGCTGATTAAAGAAGTCGATCAGCAGGCCTCCACCGGGGGCCGCCGCGCCATCTCTATCGTCACCGAAACCCGTAATTTCCACGCAATTGGCGTTCGCCTTGGCCGCCACGACACCACGCTGACACTCTATGATATGAGCAGCAAAGTGGTTGCCGAAGAGCATTATCCGCTACCCGAGCGCACCCAGGAAACACTGGAGCACGCGCTGCTCAATACGATTGCCACCTTTATTGACAGTTGCCAGCGGAAAATCCGTGAGCTGATTGCAATCTCCGTTATCCTGCCAGGACTCGTTGACCCCGAAAGTGGCGTCATTCGCTATATGCCCCATATTCAGGTTGAAAACTGGGGACTGGTCGACGCACTGGAAAAACGTTTTCAGGTCACCTGTTTTGTCGGCCATGATATCCGCAGCCTGGCGCTTGCCGAGCACTATTTTGGGGCAAGTCAGGACTGCGAAGACTCCATTCTGGTGCGTGTCCATCGCGGAACCGGCGCAGGGATTATCTCCAACGGGCGTATTTTCATCGGACGCAACGGCAACGTGGGCGAAATAGGCCATATCCAGGTTGAGCCACTGGGCGAACGCTGCCATTGCGGTAACTTTGGTTGCCTGGAAACGATCGCTGCCAATGCGTCCATTGAACATCGCGTACAAAATTTACTGAAACAAGGCTATCCGAGCCGTCTCACGTTGGACGATTGCAGTATCAAAGCGATCTGCAAGGCAGCCAACAAAGGTGACAATCTGGCAGCAGAAGTTATCGAGCATGTGGGTCGCCACCTGGGTAAAACCATCGCGATTGCGATTAACCTGTTTAATCCGCAAAAAGTCGTCATCGCCGGTGAGATTACCGAAGCAGATAAAGTCCTGCTTCCGGCAATAGAAAGCTGCATTAATAATCAGGCACTGAAGGCGTTTCGCCACAATTTACCGGTGGTACGTTCCACGCTGGATCACCGTTCAGCGATTGGTGCATTTGCGCTGGTGAAGCGCGCCATGCTCAATGGTTCATTGCTGCAACGTTTGCTGGAAAGCTAATGCTCTCATATAGTAGTGGATTACTATACCCTAAATAATTCGAGTTACAGGACAAAACGCATTAGCGTTTTGAACAGCGCTTGTGCTGGCCCCGTAGGGGTGAGGCCGCTTGGCCGAATAACGCGGCGACGCAGCGAATCCCCTGGAGCGTACACCAGTACGTGACTGGGGTGAGCGAGGAAAGCCAACGCACATGCAACTTGAAGTATGACGGGTATATAAGACTCATAACGAATTCCCTGGGTAGTTCATGACCATTAAGAATGTAATTTGTGATATCGACGGCGTGCTGATGCACGACAATGTTGCCGTACCCGGTGCGGCAGAATTTCTGACCGGCATTCTGGAGAAAGGTTTACCGTTAGTCCTGCTGACGAACTACCCTTCGCAGACCGGGCAAGATCTGGCAAACCGCTTCGCCACCGCGGGTGTGAATGTCCCCGATAGCGTCTTTTATACTTCCGCCATGGCTACTGCTGATTTTCTCCGTCGCCAGGAAGGGAAAAAAGCCTACGTGGTGGGTGAAGGCGCGTTAATCCATGAGCTGTATAAAGCAGGCTTTACTATTACCGACGTTAACCCTGATTTTGTCATTGTCGGAGAGACCCGTTCGTACAACTGGGACATGATGCATAAAGCGGCTTACTTTGTGGCTAACGGCGCACGTTTTATCGCCACCAACCCGGATACCCACGGTCGCGGCTTTTACCCTGCCTGTGGCGCGCTCTGCGCCGGTATTGAGAAGATCTCCGGCCGTAAACCGTTTTATGTCGGCAAACCCAGCCCGTGGATTATTCGCGCAGCACTCAACAAAATGCAGGCGCACTCAGAAGAAACGGTCATTGTTGGCGACAACCTGCGCACCGATATTCTGGCAGGCTTCCAGGCGGGTCTGGAAACTATCCTGGTTCTGTCTGGCGTATCCAAGCTTGATGATATTGACAACATGCCATTCAGACCAAGCTGGATCTATCCCTCCGTTGCAGAGATTGATGTGATTTGATCCCAGGCCGGATAAGACGCACGCGCGTCATCATCCGGCAATGTTGCGGCGTGAATACCGGATGATGGTGTAAGCGCCTTATTCGGCCCACAGAAATACCCCATCTAATAAAATTGCCATTTTATTGATGATTCATCAATAAATGCGCTCATTACGTAATCTTTTTTCACCATTCAACAATCATCATTGAGTTTTTTATTTTCAGCGCGCCAAACTCCTTGCGCCCCCAGCGGCTTTGCGGCATTTTCTTTATCAAGCAAACATAAAAAGCATCACGCAACAGGTTAACGGAGAAGGTTATGTGTTCTATTTTTGGCGTATTCGATATTAAAACAGACGCAGTTGAACTGCGTAAAAAGGCTCTGGAATTGTCCCGTCTGATGCGCCACCGCGGCCCGGACTGGTCTGGTATTTACGCCAGTGATAACGCCATTCTGGCGCACGAACGTCTGTCTATTGTCGACGTCAATGCGGGCGCTCAGCCGCTGTATAACGTGAAGAAAACACATATCCTGGCTGTTAACGGTGAAATTTATAACCATCAGGCGCTGCGTGCTGAATACGGCGATCGCTATCAGTTCCAGACCGGTTCTGACTGCGAAGTGATCCTTGCGCTGTATCAGGAAAAAGGTCCAGAGTTTCTGGATGACCTGCAAGGCATGTTTGCCTTCGCACTGTACGACAGCGAGCAGGACGCTTACCTGATTGGCCGCGATCACATCGGCATCATCCCGCTGTATATGGGTTACGACGAGCACGGTAACTTCTATGTTGCGTCTGAAATGAAAGCGCTGGTTCCTGTATGCCGCACGATCAAAGAATTCCCGGCCGGTAGCTATTTGTGGAGTAAAGACGGTGAAATTCGTCAGTACTACCAGCGCGACTGGTTTGATTACGATGCAGTAAAAGACAACGTTACGGATAAAAACGAGCTGCGTCAGGCGCTGGAAGATGCGGTGAAAAGTCACCTGATGTCCGATGTTCCTTACGGCGTGCTGTTATCCGGTGGTCTGGACTCCTCCGTGATTTCCGCCATCACGAAAAAGTATGCGGCGCGTCGTGTAGAAGATCAGGAACGCAGTGAAGCGTGGTGGCCGCAACTGCACTCTTTCGCGGTTGGCCTTGAAGGCGCACCGGACCTGAAAGCCGCGCAGGAAGTGGCAAACCACCTTGGTACTGTCCACCACGAGATCCATTTCACCGTGCAGGAAGGTCTGGATGCTATTCGCGACGTGATTTATCACATCGAAACCTACGATGTTACAACCATTCGTGCCTCGACGCCGATGTACTTAATGTCGCGCAAGATTAAAGCAATGGGCATTAAAATGGTGTTATCGGGCGAAGGGTCAGATGAAGTGTTTGGCGGCTATCTCTACTTCCACAAAGCGCCAGACGCGAAAGAGTTGCACGAAGAAACCGTGCGTAAACTGCAGGCGCTACACATGTTCGACTGCGCCCGTGCCAACAAAGCAATGTCAGCCTGGGGTGTCGAAGCCCGTGTGCCTTTCCTGGACAAAAAATTCCTTGATGTGGCAATGCGCATCAACCCACAGGACAAAATGTGCGGCAACGGAAAAATGGAAAAACATGTCCTGCGCGAATGTTTTGAATCGTATCTGCCCGCCAGCGTGGCGTGGCGTCAGAAAGAGCAGTTCTCTGACGGCGTCGGTTACAGCTGGATTGACACGCTGAAAGAAGTCGCTGCAGAGCAAGTTTCCGACCAACAACTGGAAACCGCCAGCTTCCGCTTCCCGTATAACACGCCATCGTCTAAAGAAGCGTATTTGTATCGTGAGATTTTTGAGGAACTGTTCCCGGTTGCCAGCGCGGCTGAATGTGTTCCAGGTGGCCCTTCTGTTGCCTGTTCTTCAGCAAAAGCCATTGAATGGGATGAAGCGTTCAAAACCATGAACGATCCGTCTGGTCGCGCGGTTGGCGTGCATCAGTCAGCCTATAAGTAAGCGAATCATCAGCAAAGAGCCCTGCGGGGCTCTTTTTTTATGTCGATTTAACGCGCGAAAAAACAATTAATAACTAATAATTGCCGAATATTGCGTCATGCTGTTCGCAACCTAACCAAACAGTCACATTCCAGCTATTTTCAATGAAAAAGGGGTTGACGCTTCAAGGCTCAATACGCATAATGCGCCCCGCAACGCCGATAAGGTTACGCGAAAAAAAGATGGCTACGTAGCTCAGCTGGTTAGAGCACATCACTCATAATGATGGGGTCACAGGTTCGAATCCCGTCGTAGCCACCATCTTTTTTGCGGGAGTGGCGAAATTGGTAGACGCACCAGATTTAGGTTCTGGCGCCGCAAGGTGTGCGAGTTCAAGTCTCGCCTCCCGCACCATTCACCCGTAAGCGTTGCACGGATGGGGTATCGCCAAGCGGTAAGGCACCGGTTTTTGATACCGGCATTCCCTGGTTCGAATCCAGGTACCCCAGCCATTTTTTCTTCGATATAGCGGTTCACCGCGACGGTCATTGGGGTATCGCCAAGCGGTAAGGCACCGGTTTTTGATACCGGCATTCCCTGGTTCGAATCCAGGTACCCCAGCCATCGAAGAATATGATAGTATCAGGCTACGTAGCTCAGCTGGTTAGAGCACATCACTCATAATGATGGGGTCACAGGTTCGAATCCCGTCGTAGCCACCATATTAAGGACGTATCGACTCGTTCGGTAAATCCAAAAAATTGTTGGGGTATCGCCAAGCGGTAAGGCTCTGGTTTCTGATACCAGCATTCCGAGGTTCGAATCCTCGTACCCCAGCCATATTAAAGAAGTCATCCACTTTGTGGGTGCACCCGTTGGGGTATCGCCAAGCGGTAAGGCTCTGGTTTCTGATACCAGCATTCCGAGGTTCGAATCCTCGTACCCCAGCCATATTAAAAAAGCTCGCTTCGGCGAGCTTTTTGCTTTTCTAACGCCGGTTGACGGCAATCCTTATCAGGCCTACATGACTTGTAGGCCTGATAAGCGTAGCGACATCAGGTACTACCCGAGCTACAACCCTAGCGCATACTTCAGCGCCTGGCGTTTCAACACGCCTGCGCGTTCTGCAGCCATTAGTCCTAGATTACGTATGATGCGCAGCGGTTGCAGGTTATTACTGAATCCGGCGTAGAACAAATCCATGCCACTCTGCATGATAAAATTATCGGTCATACGGCGATTCTGATAGCGTTTCAGTACTGGCTGGCTAGCCCAGGACTCACCGTAGCTGCGGGCATTCACCAGCACGTCAATCAGTGCATCGACATCACGAAATCCCAGATTTACGCCCTGCCCCGCCAATGGATGAATGGTATGTGCGGCATCACCGACCAGCGCCAACCCCGGCTGGACATACTGCAACGCATGACGACGCGTAAGAGGAAATGCGCCTGCAGCCACAGGCAGCACGTTACCCAGTCGCGATGGGAAATGTTTGCCTATCTCTGTCTGGAGTTGCGCCATGCTTAAGCTTTGTAACTGACGGATACGCGCCGGGGTGTCGTACCACACCAACGAAGCCCAGTCGTCGAACAACGGTAAAAATGCACGCGGACCGTCAGGGGTAAACTGCTGCCAGGTGCTGTCTCCGGGTGCGTTTTCACACTGGACAGTTATCAGCATACAAGATTGCGCGTATTGCCAGGCATGGATGCCAATCCCGGCCATTTTGCGTACCTGGGAGTTGGCACCATCGGCGCCGATGACCAGCTTCGCGCTGATGGTTTCGCCGCCTGCAAGCTCAAGCTCATGTCGATCGTTATGTTGATGCAAAGAAATCAGCGATGTGGGCACGCGCAACGTCACTTTAGGGTGAGCTTCCAGCGCCTGCCAGAGCGCTTGTTGCAGGACGGTATTCTCCACCATGTAACCCAGCAACGGCAGCTTAAGCTCCGCAGCATCAAACACCACATGGGCATTTTCCCATTCCCACGTCTCCAGCCGACGATAAGGATGGCTGCGCATCCCCTGCACCGTATCCCAGACGCCCAGCCCCTTAAGCAGCGATACCGAAGCGGAACTGATGGCCGAAATTCTGACATCCGGCTGTCCGTCAGCCACAAACGGCGCGGGCACGGCATGCTCGATAACCGTTACCGTAAATCCGTGCTGCGCCAGTCCCAGCGCCAGCGCGCCGCCGACCATCCCCCCGCCGACAATGGCAATTTCCGTTGGTTGATTTGTCATGGTCAATCATCCTGTTACATGTATTGTGTAAGTTTACAGGATTTTTTACCCCTTGAGGCTGACATCCGTCATACTGGTCACAACCGCGCCAAAGCAGTACACTATGCGCCCTGCATTTCAGCCACAATTTCGCAAGAGCAAGTCGATGACCAAAAAACTCCATATTAAAACCTGGGGCTGTCAGATGAACGAATACGATTCATCGAAGATGGCCGATCTGCTGGATGCCACTCACGGGTATCAACTGACCGACGTGGCGGAAGAAGCGGATGTGCTGCTGCTGAATACCTGCTCAATCCGCGAGAAGGCTCAGGAAAAAGTCTTCCATCAGTTAGGTCGCTGGAAGCTCTTAAAAGAGAAAAATCCCGATCTCATCATTGGTGTTGGTGGCTGCGTGGCATCTCAGGAAGGCGACCATATTCGCCAACGCGCACACTACGTCGATATTATTTTCGGGCCGCAAACTCTGCATCGTCTGCCGGAAATGATCAACAAAGTGCGCGGTAGCAATACCCGTAGCCCGGTGGTAGATATCAGCTTCCCGGAGATCGAAAAGTTCGATCGTCTGCCGGAACCGCGTGCCGAAGGCCCAAGCGCGTTTGTGTCCATCATGGAAGGCTGCAATAAATATTGTACTTACTGCGTGGTCCCCTACACCCGTGGTGAAGAAGTCAGCCGCCCGGCGGATGATATCCTCTTTGAAATCGCCCAGCTTGCGGCGCAAGGCGTACGCGAAGTGAACCTGCTGGGGCAAAACGTCAACGCCTGGCGTGGTGAAAACTACGATGGCACGATCGGTTCGTTCGCTGATCTACTCCGTCTGGTCGCTGCAATCGACGGCATTGACCGTATCCGATTTACCACCAGCCATCCGATCGAATTCACCGATGATATCGTTGAGGTCTACCGTGATACGCCAGAACTGGTGAGCTTCCTGCACCTGCCGGTACAGAGCGGTTCGGATCGTGTGCTAAACCTGATGGGTCGTACCCATACCGCGCTGGAATACAAAGCGATCATCCGTAAACTGCGCGCAGCACGTCCGGATATCCAGATTAGCTCCGACTTCATCGTCGGCTTCCCAGGTGAAACCACCCAGGACTTCGAGCAGACCATGAAGCTGATCGCTGATGTCAATTTCGACATGAGTTACAGCTTTATCTTCTCTGCGCGCCCTGGCACTCCAGCAGCCGATATGGTTGACGATGTGCCGGAAGAAGAGAAAAAACAGCGTCTGTACATCCTGCAGGAGCGTATTAACCAGCAAGCCATGGCCTGGAGCCGTCGTATGCTTGGCACGACTCAGCGTATTCTGGTTGAAGGCACATCGCGTAAGAGCATCATGGAGCTGTCAGGTCGTACCGAAAATAACCGCGTGGTGAACTTCGAAGGCACCCCGGAAATGGTCGGTAAGTTTGTCGATGTTGAAATTACCGATGTCTGGACGAACTCCCTGCGCGGCAAAGTCGTGCGCACTGAAGACGAAATGGGCCTGCGCATCGCAGAAACCCCGGAGTCAGTGATCGCACGTACCCGTAAAGAAAACGATCTGGGTGTCGGTATTTATCAGCCGTAATCCTGCTGAAATACGCCAATAATGCCCGATGGCGCTGCGCTTATCGGGCCTACACTTCCAGGCTCGCTGCTCCGGCGGGCCTTGTAATCTGCCCTGGCACCCCCATATTTATCGCAATGCTTGCGCCTTTCCCCCATGGCGTGAATAATTTCCTTAGATGCCGGTAAATGTTCAGCGTCCGGCGAGACATGCATAAGAGGAACAGTTTGAACATAGACACTCGCGAAATTACCCTTGAACCCGCAGACAATGCCCGCCTGTTGAGCCTTTGCGGGCCATTTGATGACAACATAAAACAACTGGAGCGTCGTCTCGGCATCGAAATTAACCGCCGCGATAACCACTTCAAACTGACCGGTCGCCCCATTTGTGTCACCGCTGCGGCAGATATTTTACGCAGCCTGTATGTCGATACGGCCCCAATGCGCGGCCAGACACAGGACATCGAGCCAGAACAAATTCATCTGGCGATTAAAGAAGCGCGTGTGCTTGAACAGAGCGCAGACAGCGTGCCGGAATTTGGCAAAGCGGTGAATATCAAAACTAAGCGCGGCGTCATTAAACCGCGTACGCCGAACCAGGCGCAGTATATTGCTAATATTCTTGACCACGACATCACCTTCGGTGTTGGCCCGGCGGGTACCGGTAAAACGTACCTTGCGGTTGCTGCTGCCGTCGATGCGCTAGAGCGTCAGGAGATCCGCCGTATTCTGCTAACCCGTCCGGCGGTTGAAGCCGGTGAAAAACTGGGTTTCCTGCCAGGCGATCTGAGCCAGAAAGTCGATCCGTATTTGCGTCCACTGTATGATGCGCTGTTCGAAATGCTGGGTTTTGAAAAGGTCGAGAAGCTGATTGAGCGCAATGTCATCGAGGTCGCACCGTTGGCCTATATGCGTGGCCGCACGTTAAACGATGCGTTCATCATTCTTGATGAGAGCCAGAACACCACCATCGAACAGATGAAAATGTTCCTGACCCGTATCGGCTTTAACTCCAAAGCCGTCATTACCGGGGACATCACGCAGATTGACCTGCCGCGCAGCACCAAGTCTGGTCTGCGTCATGCCATTGAAGTGCTGGCCGAAGTCGATGAGATTAGCTTTAATTTCTTCCATAGCGAAGACGTGGTACGCCACCCGGTTGTTGCCCGTATCGTGACGGCATATGAAGCCTGGGAAGAAGCAGAACAAAAACGCAAAGCCGAGCTGGCGGCAGAACGCAAGCGCGAAGCTCAGGAGCAGGAACAAAAATGAGTCAGGTTATTCTCGATTTACAGCTGGCATGCGAAAACGAATCCGGCTTACCACCAGAAAGTCAGTTTCAGACATGGCTGGATGCCGTGATCCCACAGTTTCAGGAAGAGTCAGAGGTCACGATTCGTTTGGTCGATGACGCTGAAAGCCACGAGCTGAACCTGACCTATCGCGGGAAAGATAAATCAACCAACGTGCTCTCTTTCCCGTTTGAAGCACCTCCGGGCATTGAAATGCCGCTGCTGGGCGATCTGGTCATCTGCCGCCAGGTGGTTGAGAAAGAAGCTCAGGAGCAAGGCAAACCGCTTGAGGCCCACTGGGCGCATATGGTGGTACATGGTAGCCTGCATTTATTGGGCTACGACCATATTGAAGATGACGAAGCAGAAGAGATGGAATCCCTCGAAACAGAGATTATGCTTGCTCTGGGCTATGAGGATCCGTACATTGCCGAGAAAGAATAAGCATTTCGAAGTCTTGTAGCCTGATAAGCGTAGCGCCATCAGGCAAAACATGCCGTCACAGCTGAGTATACGCATGACGAGCGCCCCATTAACTAACATGAGAACCCATACGACGCCATGAGCGACGACAATTCACACAGTAGTGACACGTTAACCAGCAAAAAGGGATTTTTTTCCCTGTTACTGAGCCAACTTTTCCACGGTGAACCGAAAAACCGTGACGAACTGTTGGAGCTGATCCGTGATTCCGGGCAGAACGACCTTATCGATGAAGATACGCGCGATATGCTCGAAGGGGTGATGGACATTGCGGACCAGCGCGTTCGCGACATCATGATCCCCCGCTCTCAGATGATTACCCTGAAACGCAACCAGACTCTGGACGAATGCCTTGATGTCATTATCGAGTCTGCCCACTCGCGTTTTCCGGTGATCAGCGAAGACAAAGATCACATTGAAGGGATTCTGATGGCCAAGGATCTGCTGCCCTTTATGCGCAGCGATGCCGAAGCATTCAGCATGGAGAAAGTGTTACGCCAGGCGGTTGTTGTCCCTGAGAGCAAGCGTGTTGATCGCATGCTGAAAGAGTTCCGCTCCCAGCGTTACCATATGGCAATCGTCATCGACGAATTCGGCGGCGTGTCTGGTCTGGTGACCATCGAAGACATTCTTGAGCTGATCGTCGGTGAAATTGAAGATGAGTACGACGAAGAAGACGATATCGACTTCCGTCAGCTCAGCCGTCACACCTGGACTATTCGCGCGCTGGCGCCGATTGAAGACTTCAACGACGCCTTCGGGACCCACTTTAGCGACGAAGAAGTTGATACCATTGGCGGGCTGGTTATGCAGGCCTTTGGTCATTTACCCGCTCGCGGTGAGACCATCGACATCGATGGTTACCAGTTCAAAGTGGCGATGGCTGACAGCCGTCGTATTATTCAGGTTCATGTCAGAATTCCGGACGACTCACCCCAGCCCAAACTGGACGAATAAACCCGAAACTGGATCATAGACTACATGGCATTTGCCCCATTAATTGAACGCCAGCGCATTCGCCTGCTGCTGGCGTTATTATTCGGTGCCTGCGGGACGCTGGCGTTCTCTCCGTATGATATCTGGCCCGCCGCGATTATTTCGCTGATGGGTTTGCAGGCCCTCACCCTCAACCGCCGTCCACTCCAGTCTGCTGCCATTGGCTACTTCTGGGGAATGGGGCTGTTTGGTTCAGGCATCAACTGGGTCTACGTCAGCATCGCGCAATTTGGCGGCATGCCGGGGCCGGTAAACGTTTTTCTCGTGGTTCTGCTTGCCGCCTACCTGTCGCTCTACACCGGTCTGTTTGCTGGCATTCTGTCGCGTCTGTGGCCGAAAACTAACTGGATTCGGGTAGCGATTGCCGCGCCGGTTATCTGGCAGATAACTGAATTCCTGCGCGGCTGGGTTCTGACCGGCTTCCCATGGTTGCAGTTTGGCTACAGCCAAATTGATGGCCCGCTTAAAGGGCTTGCACCGGTAATGGGCGTAGAAGCAATCAACTTCCTGTTGATGATAGTCAGCGGCCTGCTGGTGCTGGCGTTAGTCAGCCGTAACTGGCGTCCGCTGGTCGTGGCCGTGATCCTCTTCGCACTGCCCTTCCCGCTTCGCTATATCCAGTGGTATACGCTGGAACCTGAAAAAACCACGCAGGTATCGATGGTGCAAGGCGACATTCCACAGTCGCTGAAGTGGGATGAGGGCCAGCTACTTAACACGCTGAAGATTTACCTTGATGCTACCGAGCAAGAGATGGGTAAATCGCAGCTAATTATCTGGCCGGAGTCTGCAATCCCGGATCTGGAAATTAATCAGCAGCGTTTTCTGAGCATGATGGATGACCTGCTGAAATCCAAAAACAGCACGCTGATCACCGGCATTGTCGACGCTCGCCTCAACAAGCAGAACCGTTACGATACCTACAACACCATCATTACGCTGGGTAAAGACAGTCCGTACAGTTATGACTCGACCAATCGCTATAACAAAAATCACCTCGTCCCATTTGGTGAGTTTGTTCCGCTGGAATCGATTCTGCGCCCGTTAGCACCGTTCTTTGATCTGCCGATGTCATCATTCAGCCGTGGGCCATATGTTCAGCCCCAGCTCCATGCGCATGGTTTCAAACTGACAGCGGCAATCTGCTACGAAATTATTCTTGGCGAACAGGTACGTGACAACTTCCGCCCGGATACTGACTATCTGTTGACCATCTCTAACGATGCCTGGTTCGGTAAGTCGATCGGTCCGTGGCAACATTTCCAGATGGCGCGTATGCGTTCTCTGGAGCTGGCACGCCCGCTGCTGCGTAGCACCAATAACGGTATTACCGCGGTGATTGGCCCGCAAGGTGAAATTCAGGCGATGATCCCGCAGTTTACCCGTCAGGTACTGACCACCAGCGTTACGCCAACCACGGGCTTAACCCCATATGCGCGAACCGGTAACTGGCCACTGTGGCTGCTTACCGCACTGTTTGGTTTCGGTGCAGTCGTGATGAGCCTGCGCCAACGCCGCCGTTAAATTCGCAGGCCGGATAAGGCGGTACGCCGCCGCCCGGCCATCATGCCTCCTCCGCCGGATGGCGCTGCGCTTATCCGGCTTACTCCTCCCTCCTCTCCCATTCTGGCACGTCTATTGCTTTGTTATACAAGGCAAACGCTGTTTTGGCTGAATGTGCAACCTGGTCGCACCAAAGTTGAGCGAAGGTAGCACCTGAAAAGTGCAACAAGATATTTTTGCCCCCAAATGGTGCGGCGCACTTCGCAAAAATAAACAATAACACAGCAAATTCTTTACATTCATCCAAACTAAATGTTAACAAACATATACAAGACTGCACGTTTAAGTAGCAAACAATAACAACATCACAATGGGTATCAATGCGTCACCGGCGCAGACGATAAAGGAGTTGGATATGCAATTACGTAAGCTCGCCACAGCCATGCTGGTTATGGGAATGTCCGCTGGTCTGGCGCACGCAGAAGACGCAGCACCAGCGGCAGGCAGTACGCTGGATAAGATCGCTAAAAATGGCGTAATCGTCGTCGGACACCGCGAATCCTCGGTACCGTTTTCTTACTACGATAATCAGCAAAAAGTGGTCGGCTATTCACAGGATTACTCCAACGCAATTGTTGACGCTGTGAAGAAAAAGCTGAACAAGCCTGACCTGCAGGTGAAACTGATCCCAATTACCTCTCAGAACCGTATTCCACTGTTGCAAAATGGCACCTTCGACTTTGAGTGTGGTTCCACCACCAACAACGTTGAGCGCCAGAAGCAAGCGGCTTTCTCTGACACTATTTTCGTTGTCGGCACCCGTCTGCTGGCGAAAAAAGGTGGCGATATCAAAGATTTTCCTGATCTGAAAGGGAAAGCGGTAGTCGTTACTTCCGGTACCACCTCAGAAGTGCTGCTGCACAAACTGAACGAAGAACAAAAAATGGATATGCGCATCATCAGCGCGAAAGACCACGGTGACTCTTTCCGTACTCTGGAAAGTGGTCGCGCCGTTGCCTTTATGATGGATGACGCACTGCTAGCCGGCGAGCGCGCGAAAGCGAAGAAACCGGACAACTGGGAGATCGTTGGCAAGCCGCAATCTCAGGAAGCTTACGGCTGTATGCTGCGTAAAGACGATGCTGAATTCAAAAAGCTGATGGATGACACCATTGCCCAGGCTCAGACTTCAGGCGAGGCGGAAAAATGGTTTGATAAGTGGTTTAAAAACCCGATTCCACCGAAAAACCTGAACATGAATTTCGAACTGTCAGACGAAATGAAGGCTCTGTTCAAGTCACCGAATGATAAAGCGCTTAACTAACTAAAATAAATGGGGCGAGTTCACCTTGCCCTCTCGATTGTTACTTGGCACGGACAGACTATAAGCCTGATGGTCGTTCCCCATCAGGCCTGAAAACCGCTAAACGCTGAATAACAATCTTCGAGGGTAGCGCTGCTACCCTTTTTTTTCTGGAGTAGATTTATGTCTATAGACTGGAACTGGGGTATTTTTTTACAACAGGCCCCGTTCGGCAACACCACCTATCTTGGCTGGCTCTGGAGCGGTTTCCAGGTCACTGTCGCATTATCCATCACTGCCTGGATTATCGCTTTCCTGGTGGGTTCGTTATTCGGCATCTTACGTACCGTTCCAAATCGTTTCCTTTCCGGGATCGGTACGCTGTATGTCGAGCTCTTTCGTAACGTACCGCTGATCGTTCAATTTTTTACCTGGTACCTGGTCGTGCCTGAGCTGCTGCCGGAAAACATTGGCATGTGGTTTAAGTCAGAGCTGGACCCTAACATCCAGTTCTTCCTTTCCTCCATGATTTGTCTGGGGCTGTTTACCGCCGCACGCGTCTGTGAGCAGGTTCGTGCCGCGATTCAATCACTGCCTCGCGGGCAGAAAAACGCCGCACTGGCGATGGGGCTAACGCTGCCACAGGCCTACCGCTATGTTTTGCTGCCAAACGCCTACCGCGTGATTGTGCCGCCAATGACCTCAGAGATGATGAACCTGGTGAAGAACTCAGCCATCGCCTCAACCATCGGTCTGGTTGATATGGCTGCACAGGCGGGAAAACTGCTGGATTACTCTGCCCACGCATGGGAATCATTTACGGCCATTACCCTGGCCTATGTACTGATTAACGCCTTTATTATGCTGGTGATGAATCTCGTCGAACGTAAAATCCGCCTGCCTGGCAATTTAGGAGGCAAATAATGTACGAATTTGACTGGAGTTCTATCGTCCCTTCCCTGCCATTTTTGTTGGATGGGCTGCTCATCACGCTGAAAATCACCGTTACAGCGGTTGTCATCGGTATCGTGTGGGGAACCCTCCTGGCAGTCATGCGACTGTCGAGCTTTGCGCCGATTTCCTGGTTTGCAAAGATCTACGTCAACGTATTCCGCTCCATCCCTCTGGTCATGGTGCTGCTGTGGTTCTACCTGATTGTGCCCGGTTTTCTGCAAAACGTGCTGGGGCTGTCACCGAAAACCGATATTCGCCTGATCTCAGCAATGGTCGCGTTTTCGATGTTCGAAGCGGCCTACTACTCGGAAATTATCCGTGCCGGGATCCAGAGTATCTCTCGCGGGCAGTCCAGCGCTGCGCTGGCGCTAGGGATGACGCACTGGCAATCAATGAAACTCATCATATTGCCACAGGCATTCCGCGCCATGGTTCCGCTGCTACTGACTCAGGGCATCGTACTGTTCCAGGATACCTCGCTGGTCTACGTATTGAGTCTGGCAGATTTCTTCCGCACCGCCTCCACTATTGGCGAGCGTGACGGTACACAGGTTTAAATGATCCTGTTCGCTGGCGCCGTTTATTTTGTATTCAGTCTGAGCGCATCGTTGTTGGTCAGCTATTTGAAGAAAAGGACAGTTTAATGATTACCCTGAAAAATGTTTCTAAATGGTATGGTCACTTTCAGGTGCTGACCGACTGCTCCACGGAAGTGAAAAAAGGAGAAGTGGTGGTGGTCTGTGGCCCGTCAGGCTCCGGTAAATCCACACTTATCAAGACGGTAAACGGCCTGGAACCAGTCCAGCAGGGCGTAATCACGGTTGACGGCACTGTCGTAAATGACAAGAAAACCGATTTGGCCAAACTGCGCTCCCGCGTCGGCATGGTGTTCCAGCACTTTGAGCTGTTCCCCCATTTGTCGATCATCGAGAATTTGACACTAGCCCAGGTCAAAGTGCTTAAACGCGATAAAGCGCCAGCGCGTGCAAAAGCGCAAAAGCTGCTTGAACGCGTTGGTCTGGCGGCGCATGCCGAGAAGTTTCCGGCACAACTCTCTGGTGGTCAGCAACAACGTGTCGCTATCGCCCGTGCGCTGTGTATGGATCCTATTGCCATGCTGTTTGACGAGCCGACATCAGCACTGGACCCCGAAATGATCAACGAAGTACTGGACGTGATGGTTGAGCTGGCCAATGAAGGGATGACCATGATGGTGGTTACCCACGAAATGGGCTTTGCGCGGAAAGTAGCGAACCGGGTGATCTTTATGGATGAAGGGAAAATTGTTGAAGACTCACCGAAAGAAGAGTTCTTCGCCAATCCAAAATCAGACCGAGCCAAAGACTTCCTCGCGAAAATATTGCACTGATCATACTGGCGCGTACCTTCAGGTGCGCGCTACCTCACGCTTTATACCTTCACTTCTCGAATCATGTACAGCCCAGCGTTAACCTTGTCACAAAGTCCCACTTACAAGGAGCAACAATGGCACTTCCCATTCTGTTTGATTGCGATCCAGGTCATGACGACGCTATCGCAATTGTTCTCGCCCTCGCCTCACCTGAGCTGGACGTTAAAGCGATAACCTCTTCTGCCGGTAACCAGACACCCGATAAAACGTTACGTAACGTGTTGCGCATGTTGACGCTGCTTAACCGTACCGATATTCCAGTGGCTGGCGGAGCGCTAAAACCATTGATGCGCGATCTAATTATCGCCGACAACGTGCACGGTGAAAGCGGTCTGGATGGCCCTGCGCTACCGGAGCCCGCTTTTGCTCCACAGGCCTGTACAGCCGTTGAGTTGATGGCAAAAACCCTACGCGAGAGCCATGAGCCGGTAACGATTGTCTCCACCGGGCCGCAAACGAACGTGGCGTTGCTGCTGAACAGCCATCCTGAACTGCACGCTAAGATCGCCCGTATCGTTATCATGGGTGGTGCAATGGGTCTCGGGAACTGGACGCCCGCGGCAGAGTTCAATATTTATGTTGATCCTGAAGCGGCCGAGATTGTGTTCCAGTCGGGAATTCCGGTAGTGATGGCGGGGCTTGATGTCACACATAAAGCACAAATTCATCGTGAAGATACTGAACGGTTCCGTGCGATTGGGAACCCCATTTCCACCATTGTCGCTGAGTTGCTGGACTTTTTCTTCGAGTATCACAAAGACGAGAAATGGGGATTTGTCGGTGCACCGCTGCACGACCCATGCACCATTGCCTGGCTGCTGAAACCTGAGCTGTTTACTACCGTTGAGCGGTGGGTCGGGGTGGAAACGCAGGGTAAATATACCCAGGGAATGACCGTGGTGGACTACTACTTCCTGAGCGGCAATAAGCCAAATGCCAGTGTGATGGTGGACGTTGATCGCCAGGGGTTTGTCGATCTGCTGGCAGAGCGTCTGAAGTTTTACGCCTAAACCACGCCGGATGGCGCTAACGCTTATCCGGCCTACCAAATCGTGCAATTTGTAGGCCGGATAAGACGCTTTGCGTCGCCATCAGGCAATAAGCGATTACGGTTCAAACGGGCGGCGCTGGAACTGATCGTGTCCGCATTTCGGACACAACGGCAGCACATCCGGGGTGTAAACCGCTAAATGGAAATGACACTTCTCGCAGACCAGATTTCCCAGTCCCACCACCTCGCCACTGTGATAAACCCCATGATGGCTAAGATCCTGAAATACCTCGCGCCATTCAAGCTGCGTTTTGTCGGTGATATCGGCCAGTTCTTGCCAGATACTCTCCTTGATAACCCGCATAAAGACGCTGTCGGTCTCCTCATCAAGGCTCTCTTCATAGCTAAGAGCGAACTCCTCCAGGTCACGTCTCACGGCCCGGGTAAGCTCTTCCACCTCGGTTCGGGTTAACTCCCCGGTTTGCATCACGCGCTGGCGTGCCTGCTCCACCAGCGCATCAATATCGCGTTCGCCATTACGCAGACGTTCGCTGAGTGACGTCACCAGTTCACGGTAATATTGAGCAACCTTGTTCATCGCTTCGCCTCCTGGGTCGTTAACTGTCTATAATAATAGACGTTATTTACGCTACGCTTTGCAAGACTGTCCACAGAGTGTGTAAATTCGTGCAAGAATTATCCTTGCGGGAATTCAACGCTGAATGCGCGAAAGGCTGTTTTGACGCGGGCGTTTGGGCTATGCTATGCGGATCTGAAACACCACATCTAGAGCTACGTTTGTAGCTGTATTGAAAACAGGACCACTGGCTGCCATGCAAGAGCAATACCGCCCGGAAGAGATAGAATCCAAAGTACAGCTTCACTGGGATGAGAAGCGCACATTTGAAGTTACCGAAGACGAGAGCAAAGAGAAGTATTACTGCCTGTCTATGCTTCCCTATCCTTCTGGTCGACTACACATGGGCCACGTACGTAACTACACCATTGGTGACGTGATCGCCCGCTACCAGCGCATGCTGGGCAAAAACGTACTGCAGCCAATTGGCTGGGATGCGTTCGGTCTGCCTGCGGAAGGCGCTGCGGTTAAAAATAACACCGCGCCGGCACCGTGGACGTACGACAACATCGCTTACATGAAAAACCAGCTCAAAATGCTGGGCTTTGGTTACGACTGGAGCCGCGAGCTGGCAACCTGTACCCCGGAATACTATCGTTGGGAACAGAAGTTCTTCACCGAACTGTACAAAAAAGGTCTGGTATACAAGAAAACCTCTGCGGTGAACTGGTGCCCTAACGACCAGACCGTACTGGCAAACGAACAGGTTATTGACGGCTGCTGCTGGCGCTGCGATACCAAAGTTGAGCGTAAAGAGATCCCACAGTGGTTCATCAAAATTACCGCTTATGCTGACGAACTGCTGCGTGATCTGGATAACCTGGATCACTGGCCTGACACCGTTAAGACCATGCAGCGCAACTGGATTGGCCGCTCTGAAGGTGTAGAAATCACCTTCAACGTGAACGGTTACGACAACACGCTGACCGTCTATACCACCCGTCCGGACACCTTTATGGGTGCAACCTACCTGGCTGTTGCGGCAGGTCATCCGCTGGCGCAAAAAGCGGCGGCAAATAACCCGGAGCTGGCGGCATTTATCGATGAATGTCGCAACACCAAGGTTGCTGAAGCTGAAATGGCGACCATGGAGAAGAAAGGTGTCGATACCGGCTTTAAAGCCATTCACCCGCTGACGGGCGAAGAGATCCCGGTTTGGGCAGCAAACTTTGTCCTGATGGAATACGGTACGGGCGCTGTGATGGCCGTTCCGGGTCACGATCAGCGCGATTATGAGTTTGCGACCAAGTATGGCCTGGCCATCAAGCCGGTAATTCTGACCGCTGAAGGCGCAGAGCCGGATCTGTCTGAACAGGCGCTGACCGAAAAAGGCGTGTTGTTTAACTCTGGCGAGTTTGACGGCCTGGCCTTCGAAGACGCGTTCAACGCCATTGCTGACAAGCTGGTAGCGAAAGGCGTGGGTGAACGTAAAGTTAACTACCGTCTGCGCGACTGGGGTGTTTCCCGTCAGCGTTACTGGGGTGCGCCAATCCCGATGGTCACGCTGGAAGACGGCACCGTACTGCCGACACCAGAAGATCAACTGCCGGTGATTCTGCCAGAAGATGTCGTCATGGACGGTATCACCAGCCCGATCAAAGCCGATCCGGAGTGGGCGAAAACCACCGTTAACGGTATGCCTGCCCTGCGTGAAACCGACACCTTTGATACCTTTATGGAGTCTTCCTGGTACTACGCGCGTTATACCTGCCCGCAGTACAACGAAGGGATGCTGGATCCGGAAGCGGCAAACTACTGGCTGCCGGTTGATATCTACATTGGTGGTATTGAACACGCCATCATGCACCTGCTCTACTTCCGCTTCTTCCACAAACTGATGCGCGACGCGGGCATGGTGAACTCTGACGAACCGGCTAAACAGCTGCTGTGCCAGGGTATGGTGCTGGCAGATGCATTCTACTACGTTGGCGCAAACGGCGAGCGTAACTGGGTTTCTCCGGTTGATGCGATCGTTGAGCGCGACGAAAAAGGTCGTATCGTTAAGGCCCAGGACGCACAAGGTCATGAACTGGTGTATACCGGCATGAGCAAAATGTCCAAATCGAAAAATAACGGTATCGACCCGCAGGTAATGGTTGAACGTTACGGTGCGGATACCGTACGTCTGTTCATGATGTTTGCCTCTCCGGCTGATATGACACTGGAATGGCAAGAATCCGGCGTAGAAGGGGCAAACCGCTTCCTGAAACGTGTCTGGAAACTGGTTTACGAGCACACCACCAAAGGTGATGTGGCTGCATTGAACGTTGATGCATTGAGCGAAGACCAAAAAACGCTGCGTCGTGACGTGCACAAAACCATCGCTAAAGTGACTGATGATATCGGTCGCCGTCAGACCTTTAACACCGCGATTGCGGCGATTATGGAACTGATGAACAAGCTGGCAAAAGCACCGCAGGAAGACGATCAGGACAGAGCCCTGATGCAGGAAGCACTGTTGGCCGTTGTGCGTATGCTTAACCCGTTCACCCCACACGTTTGCTTCACCTTGTGGCAAGCGCTGAAAGGCGAAGGTGATATCGACAATGCACCGTGGCCTGTTGCTGACGAAAGCGCAATGATCGAAGACTCTACGCTGGTCGTGGTCCAGGTCAACGGCAAAGTCCGTGGTAAAATTACCGTCCCGGTAAACGCCACTGAAGAGCAGGTTCGTGAACGTGCTGGCCAGGAGCATCTGGTCGCAAAATATCTTGATGGCGTTACCGTACGTAAAGTGATTTATGTACCGGGTAAACTCCTCAATCTGGTCGTTGGCTAAGCGCGGGAGGAAGCGTGCGACATCTGACAACATTGTTGTTATCCCTGGTGGTGCTTGTCACCGCCGGGTGTGGCTGGCATCTGCGTAGTACTACGCAGGTTCCCCCCACGATGAAAACCATGATTCTGGTCACGGGTGATCCGAACGGCCCGTTAAGCCGTGCGGTGCGTAATCAGCTGCGTTTGAATGGCGTTACACTGCTGGAAGACAGCTCAACGCGCAAAGACGTTCCGTCCTTACGCCTTGGTGCAGTCAGCATTTCGCAGGATACCGCGTCCGTGTTCCAGAACGGTCAAACCGCTGAATACCAGATGGTGATGTCCGTTAGTGCTTCAGTCCTGATCCCGGGCCATGATATTTACCCGATCAGCGCTAAAGTCTATCGTTCATTCTTCGACAACCCGCAAGCGGCACTGGCGAAGGATAACGAGCAGGAGATGATCGTTAAAGAGATGTACGACAAGGCGGCCGAGCAGTTGATTCGTAAACTGCCAAGCGTACATATTGCTGATGTTCAGTCATCCAGTGATGACGTCGAGCCTGCAGTGAAAACTGCAGCGCCAGCGTCCTCCTCTCCGGCGCGTGTTTCCACCACGCTGGGTAACTGATGCTCAAGTTGTACCCTGAACAACTCCGCGCACAGCTCAATGAAGGGCTGCGCGCGGCGTATTTATTACTGGGCAATGACCCCCTGTTGTTGCAGGAGAGCCAGGACATCGTCCGTATGGCTGCCGCCGCGCAAGGGTTCGAAGAACACCATACGTTCACCCTCGATACCAGCACCGACTGGGGCGCAATCTTTTCCCTTTGCCAGGCGATGAGCCTGTTTGCCAGCCGTCAAACGTTACTCCTGCAGCTGCCAGAAAATGGCCCCAATGCCGCCATTAACGAACAACTTGCCTCGCTCGTCACGCTGCTACATGACGATCTGCTGCTTATTGTTCGTGGTAACAAGCTGACCAAAGCCCAGGAAAACGCCGCATGGTATTCCGGACTGGCGAATAACGCGGTGCTGGTCAGTTGCCAGACACCTGAACAGGCACAGCTTCCGCGTTGGGTAGCTGCAAGGGCGAAACATCATAATCTGCAGCTGGATGACGCCGCCAACCAGCTCTTATGCTATTGCTACGAAGGCAATCTGTTAGCGTTAGCGCAGGCGCTGGAGCGGTTGTCGCTACTTTGGCCTGACGGTAAATTAACGCTGCCTCGTGTGGAGCAAGCCGTTAACGATGCCGCGCACTTTACCCCCTACCACTGGGTAGATGCGCTGCTGATGGGCAAAAGCAAGCGCGCGCTGCATATTCTGCAACAGCTCCGTCTTGAAGGCAGTGAACCCGTTATTTTGTTACGTACTCTGCAGCGGGAATTATTACTGCTGGTGAACCTGAAACGGCAGTCGGCCCATACCCCATTACGGGCATTGTTTGACAAACATCGGGTATGGCAAAATCGCCGTGGCATGATGGGAGACGCGTTAAACCGACTGACCCCCACGCAGTTACGTCAGGCGGTCACGCTGTTAACACGTACGGAAATTACGCTTAAACAAGACTATGGTCAGTCAGTGTGGGCGGAGCTTGAGGGACTTTCCCTGTTGCTTTGCCATAAATCACTGGCAGATGTTTTTATTGATGGTTGATATGAAATCATTGCAGGCTCTGTTCGGTGGCACCTTTGATCCGGTGCATTATGGTCATCTGAAACCCGTTGAAATTCTGGCTAATCTGATTGGCCTGTCTCGGGTCATTGTCATGCCCAATAACGTACCACCGCATCGTGCGCAACCGGAAGCCTCCAGCGCCCAGCGTAAACATATGCTTGAACTGGCCATTGCCGACAAACCTTTGTTTTCACTGGATGAACGCGAGCTAAAACGCGATACCGCCTCGTACACCGCACAAACACTGCAAGAGTGGCGCGTGGAACAAGGCCCGGATGCACCGCTGGCATTCATTATTGGTCAGGATTCACTGCTGACCTTTCCTTCCTGGCATGATTACGACACGATTCTGGATAACACCCATCTTATCGTGTGTCGACGACCGGGTTATCCCCTTGAGATGGCACAGGAACAGCACCAGCAATGGCTGGAGCGCCATCTGACCCATACGGCAGATGATCTGCATAACCTGCCGGCAGGTAAGATTTACCTTGCCGAAACGCCCTGGTTCAATATCTCCGCTACGCTTATCCGCGAACGCCTGGAAAAAGGCGAGCCGTGCGACGACTTACTGCCACGCGCCGTGCTCGACTATATCAACCAGCAGGGTTTGTACCGCTAAGCGTGTTGTTTAATGCCGCCAGCAGGCGGTCATTTTCTTGCTGACTGCGAACAGCAACCCGGTAATAACGCGCGTCCAACCCCGGGTAATTGGCACAGCTACGGATCAAAACATGTTGTTCCAGCAGTGATTTTTGCAAATCGATATCCGGTCGATCGCAGCGTAACAGCCGATAGTTAGCCCGACCGGGATAGACAGTCAGGCCGGGCAGCGTTTGCAATTGTTGATCAAATCGCTGTCCTTCCTGTGCCAGCCATTGCCACGTCGCCCGCTGGTAGGCGCTATCGCTTAGAATCATCTCTCCCGCCAGCGCGGCAAATGCGTTAATTGACCACGGCATTTGTCGGCTGCGCATCCGTGCCACGGCCTGTTCGTCGCTATTGACCAGATAACCCAGTCGCAACCCCGGTATCGCATAGAACTTGGTTAGCGAACGAAGAACCCAAATGTGCGGATTCTCTTGTAGCCGCGGAATAAAACCTTCCTCCCCGGCAATAAAATCGATAAAGGCTTCATCCAGAATCAAGGTAATCCCCAATTCAGCGCAGCGCGTTGCTATCGCAGCAAGCAGACGATCATCGGGCAATAGCCCTGTCGGGTTGTTCGGCGTACAGAGAAAAAGGCAGTCCAACTGCGGCGTTAACGCATCAAGGATCGTGGCGGTGAGCTGCCAGCCATCCTCCTCGCGCAGCGCAAATTCATGGATTGCACATTCTCCCCATTCCAGCGCCCGGCGGTATTCAGCAAATCCGGGGGCGACAATCATCGCATGACGCGGCTTGAGCCCATTAACGATGGTGAAAATAGATTCTGTTTCGCCATTCCCCGCGAGGATCCACGAAACAGGTATCTGATGCTGCTGCGCCAGCGCCGCATGCAACTGGGTGTAGTCAACGTCCGGGTAGCGTTCAGCCCTGTCCAGATTGTCGATAAGCGCGCATTTTAAGGTTGCGGGCATACCCAGCGGGTTAATATTCGCGCTAAAATCCAGCAATTGCTCAGGCGGGATGCCCAACAATGCGGCGGCTTCTCGGGTATTACCGCCGTGCGCGCTCTTCAATAAAGACATCGTGCCGCTCCAGTCAAAAGAGGGTATTTTATTGAAAAAATCTCTGCGCAATCAGGGCAAGCATCATATTTTGTGCGAATAGCCCCAAGAGGAAAAAATGAGACTCTGGTTAGTACGTCACGGAGAAACCGAAGCCAATGTCGCTGGGTTATACAGCGGTCATGCCCCCACACCGCTAACGGAACGGGGGATTGCTCAGGCGCAATCACTGAGTGGGCTGCTACGCAATGTCCCTTTCAACAACGTTCTGTGCAGCGAACTCGAACGCGCCCGCCATACAACCCAACTGATTCTGGCGGAACGCGAGGTTCCTGTGCGTGTCATGCCTGAACTTAATGAGATGTTCTTTGGCGACTGGGAAATGCGCCATCATCGCGATCTTGCACGTGAAGACGCTGAAAATTATGCCGTGTGGTGTAATGACTGGCAGAACGCAACCCCAACCAATGGCGAAGGATTCCAGGCATTTTCACAGCGTGTTGAACGTTTCATTGCGCGGCTTGCTGATTACAAAGACAGTCAAAATCTGTTGGTGGTAAGTCATCAGGGTGTGCTGAGCGTGCTGGTGGCCCGGCTGCTGTCCATGCCCGCGGCCGCCATGTGGCACTTTCGCATCGAACAGGGTTGCTGGAGTGCAATTGATTTTTGTGACGACTTTGCAGTTCTGAAAGTTCTCAATAGTCGCGCCGTGTGGCACGAGGGTGAGTGAATGCACTGTTTTTTCTGCCGATGGGCCTCTCTCCCATTGACACCCTATGACAGGCTGCTATTCTCCGCAACCTGACTTTTCCCGCCTTTCAGAGCTTTGCAGAAATTGTTTTACAAAAATGGCGATGCATTCTGTTGCGTGGGGTGGGATGATAGCGCACCTCAAAAGCGCTTTCGGAGACATTTGTCCCGATATCGCCTCTGGTTCAGGTATACTAACAGACGTTTTTAACTCTTTTCACCCAGGGGGAACACTTGCAGGGTAAAGCACTCCAGGATTTTGTAATCGACAAAATTGATGACCTGAAAGGTCAAGACATCATCGCCTTAGATGTTCAGGGCAAATCCAGTATCACCGATTGCATGATTATCTGCACTGGCACGTCCAGTCGCCATGTCATGTCTATCGCCGATCACGTTGTTCAGGAATCTCGCACCGCCGGTCTGCTGCCGCTTGGCGTAGAAGGTGAGAACGTAGCTGACTGGATCGTCGTCGATCTTGGCGATGTGATTGTCCACGTTATGCAGGAAGAGAGCCGTCGCCTGTATGAACTGGAAAAACTCTGGAGTTAATGCGTGAAGCTGCAACTTGTCGCCGTGGGTACGAAGATGCCTGACTGGGTGCAAACCGGTTTTACGGAATACCTGCGCCGGTTTCCAAAAGACATGCCCTTTGAGCTGATTGAAATCCCGGCAGGAAAACGCGGCAAGAACGCGGACATTAAACGCATTCTCGACAAAGAGGGTGAACAGATGCTGGCCGCCGCAGGCAAAAACCGCATCGTCACCCTTGATATCCCAGGCAAACCCTGGGACACGCCACAACTGGCGACCGAGCTGGAACGCTGGAAACTGGATGGTCGTGACGTCAGTCTGTTGATTGGCGGACCGGAAGGGCTGTCCCCCGCCTGTAAAGCGGCTGCGGAGCAAAGCTGGTCACTCTCTGCATTAACCCTTCCCCACCCTCTTGTTCGGGTGCTGGTCGCAGAGAGTCTGTACAGGGCGTGGAGCATTACCACCAACCATCCTTATCACCGTGAGTGATCATTGATTCTTGAGTAGATTAAGCAGCGGATGAAACTACAGAATTCTTTTCGCGACTATACGGCTGAGTCCGCGCTGTTTGTGCGCCGGGCGCTGGTCGCTTTTTTGGGGATTTTGCTGCTCACTGGCGTGCTAATCGCCAATCTTTATAATCTGCAAATCGTTCGTTTTACTGACTATCAGACCCGTTCGAACGAAAACCGCATCAAACTGGTGCCTATCGCCCCCAGCCGCGGCATCATTTATGACCGCAACGGAATTCCCCTCGCCCTTAACCGTACTATTTATCAGATAGAGATGATGCCGGAGAAGGTCGACAATATTCAGGATACCCTCGACGCGCTACGCAACGTCGTGGATCTGACCGATGACGACATCGCAGCCTTTAAAAAAGAGCGAGCCCGCTCGCACCGCTTCACCTCGATCCCGGTAAAAACCAACCTGACTGAAGTTCAGGTCGCACGCTTTGCCGTGAATCAGTACCGTTTCCCCGGCGTCGAGGTCAAAGGCTATAAACGCCGCTATTATCCGTACGGCTCCGCACTGACCCACGTGATTGGTTACGTATCGAAGATCAACGATAAAGACGTTGAACGGCTGGATAAAGACGGCAAGCTGGCCAACTACGCAGCCACACATGACATCGGCAAGCTGGGTATCGAGCGCTATTACGAAGACGTACTTCATGGTCAAACCGGTTATGAAGAGGTTGAAGTCAATAACCGTGGCCGCGTCATTCGACAGCTCAAAGAAGTCGCCCCGCAGGCCGGGCACGATATCTATCTGACGCTTGATTTAAAACTCCAGCAATACATTGAAACGTTGCTGGCGGGTAGCCGTGCCGCCGTCGTGGTCACAGACCCGCGTACTGGCGGTGTTCTGGCTCTGGTCTCTATGCCGAGCTACGATCCGAACCTGTTCGTGGACGGCATCTCCAGCAAAGATTATTCCGGGTTACTCAATGACCCCAATACCCCACTGGTCAACCGCGCCACGCAAGGTGTTTACCCTCCGGCGTCCACGGTTAAACCTTATGTTGCGGTCTCTGCGTTAAGCGCAGGCGTTATTACTCGCAATACTGGGCTATTCGATCCCGGTTGGTGGCAATTACCCGGTTCAGAGAAACGTTACCGTGACTGGAAAAAATGGGGACACGGTCATCTGAACATCACCCGTTCTCTGGAAGAGTCTGCTGATACGTTTTTCTATCAAATCGCCTATGATATGGGGATTGACCGTCTTTCTGAGTGGATGAGCAAGTTTGGTTACGGTCATTATACGGGCATCGATCTCGCTGAAGAGCGCGCCGGAAACATGCCAACCCGCGAGTGGAAGCAAAAACGGTTTAAAAAGCCCTGGTACCAGGGTGATACAATCCCTGTCGGTATCGGTCAGGGCTACTGGACAGCAACACCTATCCAGATGAGTAAAGCGCTGATGATCCTCATCAACGACGGCATGGTGAAAGTCCCGCATCTGCTGATGAGCACAGCGGAAAACGGCAAGCAAGTGCCGTGGGTACAGCCACATGAGCCTCCTGTCGGTGACATTCATTCTGGCTACTGGGAAATTGCCAAAGACGGTATGTACGGTGTAGCGAATCGCCCTAATGGGACTGCGCACAAGTATTTTGCTGGCGCACCCTACAAAATTGCGGCGAAATCCGGTACCGCGCAGGTATTTGGCCTGAAAGCCAATGAAACCTATAACGCACATAAAATCGCCGAACGTTTACGCGACCACAAACTGATGACTGCATTCGCGCCCTATGACAAACCCGAGGTCGCTGTCGCGATGATCCTCGAAAACGGTGGGGCCGGTCCGGCGGTAGGTACACTCATGCGCCAGATCCTTGACCACATTATGTTGGGCGACAACAACACCAATCTGCCTGCTGAAAACCCGGCGGTTGCAGCAGGTGAGGACCAATAATCGTGACGGATAATCCGAACAAAAAGACATTCTGGGACAAAATTCATATCGATCCCACAATGTTGCTTATCTTGCTGGCTCTGCTGGTATACAGCTCGCTGGTCATCTGGAGCGCCAGCGGCCAGGATATTGGCATGATGGAACGCAAGGTCGGCCAGATCGCTATGGGGCTGGTCATCATGGTCGTGATGGCGCAAATTCCCCCCAGAGTCTATGAAGGCTGGGCGCCGTACCTCTATATCTTCTGTATCATCCTGTTGGTTGCTGTCGATGCCTTCGGCGCTATTTCCAAAGGCGCACAACGTTGGCTGGATTTGGGAATCGTGCGTTTTCAGCCCTCGGAAATTGCCAAGATAGCCGTCCCGCTGATGGTGGCGCGCTTTATCAACCGTGATGTCTGCCCACCGTCGCTGAAGAATACGGCTATCGCGCTGGTGCTCATTTTTATGCCCACGCTGCTGGTTGCCGCGCAGCCTGACCTTGGAACCTCAATCCTGGTTGCACTTTCCGGCCTGTTTGTCCTGTTCCTCTCCGGGTTGAGCTGGCGTCTGATCGGCGTTGCTGTGGTTCTGGTGGCCGCATTTATTCCAATACTGTGGTTCTTCCTGATGCATGATTACCAGCGACAACGCGTGATGATGCTTCTCGACCCGGAAACCGATCCGCTGGGCGCGGGCTATCACATTATTCAGTCTAAAATTGCTATTGGTTCAGGTGGGCTACGCGGCAAAGGCTGGTTGCATGGTACGCAGTCGCAGTTGGAGTTTTTGCCCGAACGTCATACTGACTTTATCTTTGCAGTACTGGCGGAAGAGCTGGGTCTGGTAGGGATTTTAATCCTGCTTGCCCTGTACATTTTGCTGATAATGCGCGGATTGTGGATTGCCGCCCACGCGCAAACGACCTTTGGTCGCGTCATGGCCGGTGGTTTAATGTTGATATTATTCGTTTATGTCTTCGTAAATATTGGTATGGTGAGCGGTATTCTGCCTGTAGTTGGGGTTCCACTCCCACTGGTCAGTTACGGAGGCTCTGCACTGATCGTGCTGATGGCCGGGTTCGGGATTGTCATGTCGATCCACACCCATAGAAAAATGTTGTCGAAAAGCGTGTAAGGGGTACGCAATGCGTAAGCAGTGGATTGGAATCTGCATCGCAGCAGGAATGCTCGCGGCGTGTTCAAGTGATGATGGTCAGCAACAGGCTGCCGTCGCGCCGCAGCCTGCGGTGTGTAATGGTCCGATTGTTGAAATCAGCGGAGCCGATCCGCGCTTTGAACCCCTGAACCCGACGGCGAATCAGGACTATCAGCGTGACGGTAAGAGCTACAAGATAGTCCAGGACCCCTCCCGCTTTAGCCAGGCTGGACTGGCCGCCATTTACGATGCGGAGCCGGGAAGCAATTTAACCACCTCTGGTGAAGCGTTCGACCCGATGCAGCTGACCGCTGCGCACCCAACGCTGCCAATTCCAAGCTATGCCAGAATTACTAACCTGGCAAATGGTCGAATGATCGTCGTCCGCATTAACGATCGTGGCCCCTATGGCAACGATCGCGTCGTTTCGCTGTCGCGAGCAGCAGCCGATCGTCTGAATACCTCTAACAACACGAAAGTGCGTATTGATCCTATCATTGTCGCACAGGATGGCTCTCTGTCCGGCCCAGGTATGGCCTGTACGACAGTGGCCAAACAAACCTATGCCCTGCCCTCACGCCCTGACTTAAGCGGCGGCGGCAGTATGCCTGCTACACCGGATGCGGGTCAGCCGCAAGGTGATATCCGCCCGATCAGCAATTCCACGCTGAAAAGCGATGACCCTACCGGAGCACCAGTAAACAGCGGTGGTTTCCTCGGCGCACCGACCACGCTCGCTTCCGGCGTGCTTGAAGGTAGCGAACCGACGCCAGCGCCACAGCCGGCCGCCCCTGTGACTGCGCCAGCCACAACACCGACTGTCGCAGCAGCACCAGCCGCCGCCGTTGCCACTCCGGCAGCTGCAGCCAACGGTCGTTATGTCGTTCAGGTTGGTGCGGTAAGCGAGCAGGCGCGTGCACAGCAGTATCAAAAGCGTTTAAGTCAGCAGTTTGGCGTTCCGGGCCGGGTTGTGCAAAACGGTGCCGTTTGGCGTATTCAGATGGGGCCATTCGCCAGCAAGGCTGAAGCCTCCACACTGCAACAGCGTCTTCAATCCGAGGCGCAATTACAGTCCTTCATCACCGGCGTGTAATAACGTAAATCAGGCATCTGAGTTGTCAATTTCTGTAAACGACATTAACAAAGTCACGCGGAAAGTCAGATGCCTGTGAGTTATGCATTTGCTATAGTAGGGCACTTTTTTTAATTTCACCACGGACGTCGTAGTTCAGACCATGAAGACCACTTTTTCCGCTCGTTTCGTGCAGCGCATGGCGCTCACCGCGGCTCTCTGCGCAGCCTCTCTTTCTGCTGCCCATGCAGATGACCTGAATATTAAAACCATGATCCCGGGTGTTCCGCAGATCGATGCGGAGTCGTATATCCTGATTGACTACAATTCAGGCAAAGTTCTGGCAGAACAGAATGCGGACTCTCGCCGCGATCCCGCCAGCCTGACCAAAATGATGACCAGCTACGTCATCGGACAGGCAATGAAAGCCGGGAAATTCAAAGAAACCGATTTGGTCACCGTCGGCAACGACGCCTGGGCTACGGGCAACCCTGTCTTTAAAGGTTCGTCCCTGATGTTCCTCAAGCCGGGTATGCAGGTTCCGGTATCGCAGCTAATCCGTGGTATCAACCTGCAATCCGGTAACGATGCTTGCGTGGCAATGGCAGACTTTTCTGCCGGTAGTCAGGATGCTTTCGTCGGTCTGATGAACAGCTATGTTAATGCGCTGGGGCTGAAAAACACCCACTTCCAGACCGTACATGGCCTGGATGCAGAGGGCCAGTACAGCTCAGCTCGCGATATGGCGCTAATTGGTCAGGCCCTGATCCGCGATGTACCTAACGAGTACTCTATCTATAAAGAAAAAGAGTTCACCTTTAACGGCATCCGCCAGCTTAACCGTAACGGTCTGCTGTGGGATAACAGCCTGAATGTTGACGGTATCAAAACCGGCCATACTGACAAAGCGGGTTATAACCTTGTTGCCTCTGCGACAGAAGGTCAGATGCGTCTGATCTCCGCCGTGATGGGTGGTCGCACTTATAAAGGTCGTGAAACTGAAAGTAAAAAGCTGCTGACCTGGGGTTTCCGTTTCTTTGAAACCGTGAACCCATTGAAAGTCGGCAAAGAGTTTGCCTCAGAGCCCGCCTGGTTTGGTAATACCGATCGTGCGTCGTTAGGTGTCGATAAAGATGTCTACCTGACTATTCCACGCGGCCGCATGAAAGACCTGAAAGCCAGCTATGTTCTGAACACCACGGAACTGCATGCCCCGCTGCAGAAAAACCAGGTTGTCGGCACCATCAACTTCCAGCTTGATGGCAAAACCATTGAGCAGCGTCCACTGGTGGTTCTGCAGGAAATCCCGGAAGGCAACTTCTTTGGTAAAATCATTGATTACATTAAATTAATGTTCCATCACTGGTTTGGCTAAAAATCGAACACTTGAAAGTGTGATTTACGTCCCCATATACTAAGTATCCAGATAACTCCCACGCTCTGTGGGAGTTATTATTTTTTGATGTAACGCCGGAGCTGACATGAAAACCAAACTTAACGAACTGCTTGAATTCCCTACTCCATTTACTTACAAAGTAATGGGGCAGGCGTTGCCTGAGCTGGTTGATCAGGTGGTTGAAGTGGTACAGCGCCATGCGCCAGGTGATTACTCCCCAACGGTAAAACCGAGCAGCAAAGGCAACTACCACTCGGTCTCAATCACTATTAATGCGACACACATTGAGCAGGTTGAAACGCTGTACGAAGAATTAGGTAATATCGATATCGTACGTATGGTGCTGTAAAAACCTGTCGGTTACCCGCTGCATCCCCGCTCGGGTAACCCCACCCTCCTGTGGTATACTTTTCCCCTCTTTAACATTCTCTACTCTGTGTGAGTATCTACGGAGATGCCGTTTTGTATCAGGATAAAATTCTGGTCCGCCAGCTTGGTCTTCAGCCCTACGAGCCAGTCTCTCTGGCCATGCACGAATTCACCGATACCCGTGATGAAAACAGTCATGATGAAATCTGGCTGGTAGAGCATTATCCTGTCTTTACCCAGGGTCAGGCCGGTAAAGCAGAGCACGTACTGATGCCCGGTGATATTCCCGTTATCCAGAGCGATCGGGGCGGCCAGGTGACATACCACGGACCGGGTCAGCAGGTTATGTATGTTCTGTTGAACCTCAAACGCCGCAAACTGGGCGTACGTGAACTGGTAACACTACTGGAACAAACCGTGGTGAATACGCTTGCGGAGATAGGTATTGACGCCCATCCGCGTGCTGATGCGCCGGGGGTCTATGTCGGCGAAAAGAAAATCTGCTCGTTAGGGTTACGTATCCGTAGAGGCTGCTCGTTTCACGGCTTAGCGCTCAACGTAGATATGGATCTATCACCTTTCCTGCGCATCAACCCCTGTGGCTATGCGGGAATGGAAATGGCAAAAGTCTCGCTGTGGGACAGTACGGCAACAACCGAGAGCGTGCGCCCTCGTCTGCTGGCTAATATTTTAGCGCTGTTGGGCAATCCCCCCCACGAGTACATTGCAGACTGAAAAAAAGGTTATAGTTTGCCGCAGCATATGTTGTGGCAAATGGCACAAAACAACAACTATTTTACATTTTGCCAGCCTGTCAGGCTGCTTTCTGGCCCGTTTCAATGATATACTGCGTATCACTAATTCAAAAATAGTTGATAAATGCAACATTCCCTTGAATTGAAACGCTTTCCTTCGTAATTCGCAACTGGAACACGCAAGCTATGAGTAAACCCATTGTGATGGAACGCGGTGTTAAATACCGCGATGCCGATAAGATGGCTCTTATCCCGGTAAAAAATGTAGCAACAGAGCGCGAAGCCCTGCTGCGTAAACCGGAATGGATGAAAATAAAACTGCCAGCGGACTCCACTCGCATCCAGGGTATCAAAGCAGCGATGCGCAAAAATGGCCTGCACTCTGTCTGCGAAGAAGCGTCCTGCCCTAACCTGGCAGAATGTTTCAACCACGGGACCGCGACCTTTATGATCCTCGGCGCAATCTGTACTCGCCGCTGCCCATTCTGTGACGTTGCCCATGGTCGCCCGGTTGCCCCTGATGCTAACGAACCGTTAAAGCTGGCTCAGACGATTGCGGACATGGCGCTGCGCTATGTGGTCATTACCTCCGTTGACCGCGACGATCTGCGCGACGGTGGCGCCCAGCACTTTGCAGACTGCATCACCGCTATTCGTGAGAAAAGCCCGTCGATTAAAATCGAAACGCTGGTACCTGACTTCCGTGGTCGTATGGATCGTGCGCTGGATATCCTCACGGCCACCCCGCCAGACGTGTTTAACCATAACCTCGAGAACGTTCCGCGTATATACCGCAACGTACGCCCTGGGGCTGATTACAACTGGTCACTGAAGCTTCTGGAGCGTTTTAAGGAAGCGCACCCTGAGATCCCAACCAAATCCGGCCTGATGGTAGGTCTGGGTGAAACCAATGCTGAAATCATTGAGGTTATGCGCGATCTGCGCAGTCACGGCGTGACAATGCTGACGCTGGGCCAGTATTTACAACCCAGTCGTCACCACCTGCCGGTTCAGCGCTATGTAAGCCCGGACGAGTTTGATGAGATGAAGGCGGAAGCCATGGCAATGGGCTTTACCCATGCAGCCTGCGGCCCATTTGTTCGTTCTTCTTACCATGCGGACATGCAGGCGAAAGGGCTGGAAGTGAAGTGATCGTGTAATACTCACTTACATTTCAGCAATAAAAAAACCGGCAATTGCCGGTTTTTTTTCATGCAGAGTATGCAGTATGAGCATCGTGCTCCTGACATTACTCTTTATGGGAAAGCTTCTCAGTCTGAACGCTACCGTCAGCATCTTTCTTAGCATCGGCATTATCATCGTTCATCGCTTTCTTGAAGCCTTTAATTGCCGTTCCCAGGTCTCCACCCAGTGTACGTAACTTCTTGGTACCAAACAGCAGAACGACCAGTGCGGCAACCACCAGCAGTTTGGTAATACTAATCTCACCCATAGATACCTTCTTAACTTAAACCAGGCTGCATAAAGCGCCATATTAACCTGAGAATATTAACGGCCTTTCGACGCGCGCACACAATAGCAATCTGTAACAAGGTGAATCAAGCCTTGTTTAAAAAAACGTCATAATAATTGCGGTGGCGCAAAGCGGCGGTTCCGTAACACAGGAAGTTGCGCCCTGACCTGCCTCACCCGCTCAGCAGAAACCTCCGTCATTATCAGCGCGGGCGTTTCCGCCGCAGCGGCAATCGTCACGCCAAACGGATCGATAACCCGGCTTTGGCCGATATTCTTGTTACCACACTCCCCCGCGGCAATCACATAACAGGTTGCATCCAGGGCTCTTGCCGCCAGCAGCGTTGTCCAATGATGCTCTTTCAGCGAACCACGAACCCAGGCAGCCGGTAAGACCAGGATTTCAGCCCCCTGTAACGCGAGCGCCAATGCCAGCTCAGGAAAGCGCAGGTCATAGCAGGTCATTAACCCTACCTTTAATCCGTCTACGTCCAGCAATGGCGCTACAGCCTCACCTGCATCGACATTCCGCGACTCCTGAATCGAAAAGGCGTCATAGAGATGTAATTTTGCGTAATGGGCAACAACCCGGCCTCCCCGTAGCGCAACCAGCATGTTCAACGCCCGGCCAGGTACAGAGGGAACATGAATCGTCAGAATCGTCGTCATCTCGTTTTGCGCGCTCTCTTGCTGTAGCCGCGTCAGAAAACCGCCCTCCAGTAGCTGAGCCGACTTCACCGACAGGTCGGGGTCGAGATCGTCACGGGCCAACAGCGCTTCCGGCAGCACCAACAGAGATGCTCCTTCTCCTGCGGCCTGTGACATCAACTGGACACACGTTTCCGCATTTTTCTCCCACGAAGGACCCACGGCAAATTGCCCTGCTGCAACAAACATATTCCCTCCAGAAAAATGGGTTAAGCTCGCCAACAACAATTATTCAGCGTTACACTCACGCTATATACAATCAAATAGCAGGATTACGCAGTGTTACAACTCCTTTTAGCAGTTTTTATCGGTGGCGGTACAGGAAGCGTAGCAAGATGGATGTTAAGCATGCGGTTCAATCCGCTGCATCAGGCCATCCCATTCGGTACGCTGGCAGCAAATCTGATTGGCGCGTTTATTATCGGTATGGGGCTGGCGTGGTTTAACCGCATGACAAACATTGATCCAATGTGGAAAGTGCTCATCACCACCGGTTTCTGCGGCGGACTGACGACGTTTTCAACTTTCTCGGCAGAAGTGGTGTTTTTGCTGCAGGAAGGACGCTTTGGTTGGGCAATGGTGAATGTGCTGGTTAACCTGTTGGGGTCATTTGCGATGACGGCTCTGGCATTCTGGCTGGTTTCTGCCTCTCCTGCACACTAGGCGAAAAAAAACCCGCAATTAAGCGGGTTTTGAATTCTTGCTGTCGTATGCTTACAGAGCGATTACGTTTGCAGCAGAAGGGCCTTTGGCACCGTTAGTGATTTCGAACTCTACGCGCTGACCTTCAGCCAGAGTTTTAAAACCATTGGTCTGGATTGCAGAGAAGTGTACGAACACGTCTTTGCTGCCATCTTCCGGAGTAATGAAACCGAATCCTTTGGACTCATTAAACCACTTAACGTTACCTTTAATCTTAGACATCAAAATTACCTTTACATGAAAAATAGACACAAATGCTGTGTCGGGTATCAGTACAACAATTGTGGTGCACTTTGTCCAGTCGAACTTTGTCAAAAAGTGATAAATGTCGCGTTATTTTTCAGACAACCAACATATCCATCTGTTTTTAAACAAGTTTATAATAATCCACCTGACAATACAGGTAGTCTGTCAAAACTGGAAACGCATCCAGGCAAAGTAGACATTTCCGTTGTTATACGTACCCGGAATGTAGGTCATCTGGAACGTTGCCGGACCATAGCCTATCGAGGCCAACGGCAGGATCAATGGCACGGGAATATAGTTCCAGTTATCGCGCGCGGTGAAACCGGCTGTATAGCCCAGCCCAAGACGAAAATTATCATCGGCCAGCGGTCGCCAGGTCTTTTCCCAGCCATAGCCGCCAATCGGCTCCCATTTATTGAAGGAGTCCTTGAAGGCCATAATATAGAGCCCGTGCCAATTACCTTTATCATCCCAACGGGACTGACCAAATCCTGCCCCCCAGGGACGTTCGTTGTACCGATCGGTTTTCTCTTTATCGTAGGCAAAACGCGCATGCCAGGTAATGGCTGGCACATACAGATCATAATGTTCGGGCTGCTGCCAGGTTTCACTGACATTATCTTTAAAAGTATCAAACCACCCTTTATCCTCAGCAAACACCTGGGGAATAAAGGCTAACTGAATAAAAAGAAATGAAAAAATGAGAAAATAACGTTTAGCGACAATCACGACTTAATTACCATCCTGGGAGTTAGTATTAATTGTAGCAAACAAAACCTTAATGTTAGCTTAACAAAGATGCGCTAATAAAAAATCAGAATATTCTCCACATATAAATTCC